>DTZQ01000432.1 GCA_012961305.1 Armatimonadota bacterium
ACCCCCCTTCCCGCGGGCGGCCCCTCCCTTCTTCCCCCCGCGTGCGGGGGGATAGAGGGGGGGCATCCGGTATCTACTTAGCCTTAAAGACCTCTGTTCCTGCTGAATTTGACAAAGTGCAATCGAGTGATTATACTTAGCCCGGCGAATTTGACGACCCTGCTGCTCCGTGCTATAATAACAACCGGGGAGGAATGGCCGTGACGCACGACATCCAGCACATACTGGACAGTTGGGAGTATCAAGGCCCTCATCGGCTCACTGTGCGGCGTATTCGGGGCCGGGACGGGAAGGTTAAAATCCAATTGCGTTTAGACGTGGGCCTGTTGCAGATGGAAGCCACAGGTCGCCCCGATGGAACTCGGCCCTACGGCCAGGAGTCGCTGTTGGACCACTTTCAGCAGTTGGCCGCTGCCCATCGCCTGTACTACGGCACCGAGGAGGGATTTGAACTGGACCGGGAGGATTGTGCCGCACTGCATCGGGAGTCCATGCAGTACTACCACCGCCGCATCTGTTATTTAGAACTGGGCGATTACGAAGCCGCGGCCCGCGACGCGGAGCACAACCTGCAAATTATGGACTTGCTGCGCGACTACGCGGCCGACCGCAACGACTGGTGGGCCTCGGAGCAGTACCGGGCCTTTGTGCTGAGCCACTGGATTAAGGCCAAAGCCATGCTCGCCCTGGAGGCGGAGGACTACGACGGGGCTCTGGAATGGGTGCAGAAGGGCCAACAGATGATTGAACATCTCTTTACCGTCGAGTACGGTCGCCCGGACCTCTTAGAGCAGCGGTTCGAACTGGAGTTTCTGCAGGAGTTGGAGGAGTACGTGCGGCAGCGGCGGCCCCTCACGCCGCGGGAACTGTTGGAACGGAAACTGGCCGAGGCCGTAGCCCGGGAGGAGTTCGAGCGGGCCGCCGTCCTGCGGGACCAACTGCGCGCCATTGAGGAGGGGCGGTTAACGAACAAACAGTGACCATGCGCATTGCAGAGGTGAAAACTACCGCCGTAAGGGTGCCGCTGCGGGAGCCGGTGAAGTGGTCCGGGGGAACCCGGGAGACCGCCCCCGCGTTGATAGTGGAACTGTACACCGACGAGGGACAGGTGGGCCTGGGCGAGTGCGTGGGGCCTACCATTCCAGTCATTCAGGCCATCGTAGAGGAAGAACTCAGAGACCTCCTGCGGGGGGCAGACCCGCTGCGCACTGAGTTCCTCGTCCACAAATTGGAGGAACACACGGTCAACTGGGCCGAAATCGCCCGCTATGCCATCGCCGGCCTGGAAATGGCGTTGTTGGACTTGAAGGGCAAAGTCTACGGAATGCCAGTGGTGGAACTGCTGGGCGGCGTTTACCGTCGGGAAGTGGAGTTCATGGGCTATTTGTTCATCGAGCCGCCGGAGGTGAACGCCCAGCAGGCCGTCGAGTATGTGCAGCAGGGATTTCGGGAGTTGAAAGTCAAGGTGGGCCGGGACCTGGACGAGGATGTAGCCCGCCTGCGGGCCATTCGGGAGGCGGTAGGGCCGAAGGTGAAAATCAGGGTAGATGCCAACATGGCTTGGAGCGTACCTACGGCCATTAAGACGATTCGCCGGCTGGAACCCTACGGTTTGCAATTTGTGGAGCAGCCGGTGCCCTGGTACGACCGGGAGGGGTTGGCCCAGGTGCGGGCGGCAGTGGAAACGCCCATCGCGGCCGATGAGAGTTGCACCGGCCTGCGAGAAGCCCTGGCCCTGATTGAAAAGAGAGCCTGCGACGTTTTGGTGGTCTATGTTTCCGAGGCCGGAGGACTTACCAAGGCCCAACAAATTGTGCGCCTGGCCGATGCCGTAGGGATGTGGTGTGTGCTGGGCACCTGGGCCGAACTGGGCGTGGGCACCATCGCGGGGGTGCATTTGGTCGCTGCCTCGCGCAATTTCCCCTTCGCCAACGACACCCATTATCCCCTGCAAGCGGACGACGTTTTGCCCACCAGGTTGACCTTCGTCCAGGGCAAATTAGAGGTCCCTCGTCGCCCCGGCTTGGGGGTCGAACTGGATGCCGAAAAGGTGGCCTACTTTGCCCAACTAAAGGCCCGAGACACGGTCTTTGGAGACCCCGATGACCCCCGCTTTATCCCCCGCATTGGGCAGATTAGTTAAGGTCGCGGACGACCCTTGACAGAAGTGGCAAATTCTGGTACAATTAAAATACAAAGTGCGGTGGTTGCCGTTTCTGGAGTCAGGCGCTTCAGCGCTGTCTTTTGTCCGTTTTGGGGGAACCTGAATAAGTCCTATTTGAAGGAGGTGATTAAGCGGTGTCAAAAATTGATTGGGAACATTTGCGCACGTACTCGACGGAGAAACTAATAGCTCTGGAACGGCAGGTGGAGGAGGACATAGCCAACGAGTACGAAACGCGGAAAAAGCAAATAGAGGAAAAACGGGCCCGTAAGCGCAAGAAAGCCAAGCGACGGCAGGTCATTAGCAGCAAATAAATCCTGGGCGGCGTAGCTCAGTTGGTTAGAGCGTGCGACTCATAATCGCAAGGTCGAGGGTTCGAATCCCTCCGCCGCCATCAGAGTTGTGGGCTCTGTCGGAAGACAGGGTCTATTTTTGTGATTCCTAAACAAGTTAGGAACCGTGATGAAAGAAGTCGTTTCCCTGGAGGAACTGCGCCAATTGATTGCTCTGGTGGAGCAGAGTGGGGTGGAGGAACTTCGCCTGGAGGAAGGGGAACTGACGATTATCATTCGCACGGGGGAGGCAGATGTAGGGGAGCCTTCGCTGGTTCCTTCCCTCTTAGCAACCCCCGCGCCGAAGCCGCAGTTGGAGAGGCCTCCCTCGGAGCTGGAACCTTCGCTGACCAACGCTCACCCCATCGTGGCTCCCATCATGGGAGTGTTCTATCGGGCGCCGGGGCCCGATGAACCGCCTTACGTGGAGGAGGGCGATTGGGTGGAGGAAGGGCAATGCGTGGGGCTCATTGAGGCCATGAAGATTTACAACGACATCCCCAGCGATTGCAATGGGCGAGTGGTTAAAATCGTGGCCCAGAACGAGCAACTGGTGGCGGAGGGAGAGGTGCTCATGTGGATTGAGCCGCAGGAGGCGGAAAAGGAAGAGAAATAAACCATGCGCAAACAGACCATTAACCTCGGTTTCATCGGTTTAGGTACGGTTGGCTGTGGGGCGTTGGAGGTGCTCCGTCGCAACGAAGAACACATTGCCCAACGGTTGGGCGCGCGGCTACAAGTCACTCGGGCAGCGGTGCGGCGGGTGGAGAAGCCACGTCCGGTTTCGCTGGAGGGCATTGCTGTCAGCGCCGACGGCTGGGAGGTGGTCAATGACCCCCACCTCGACATTGTGGTGGAGGTGGTCGGCGGAGTGGTCGCCGCACGGGAGTTCGTTTTCGGCGCGGTGCGGCGGGGCAAGCACGTAGTAACCACCAACAAAGAACTCATTGCCAAATACGGGCGAGAACTCTTTGCCGAGGCCCGCGAACGGGGGGTAGATGTGTGTTTCGAGGGCAGCGTCGCGGGTGGCATCCCCATCATCCATCCCCTACGAGAAAGCCTCGCCGGGAACCAAATTCAGGAGTTGATGGGCATTGTCAACGGAACGACTAACTACATCCTGACCAAAATGAAGCGGGAGGGAATGTCCTTTGAGGACGCCCTGCGGGAGGCACAGGCCCGGGGCTATGCGGAGGCCAATCCCACGGATGACATCGAAGGCCACGACGCGGTGTACAAGTTGGCCATCCTCAGCACCATTGCTTTCGATACACCCATCAGGGTGGAGGACATTTACCGCGAGGGCATCTCCCAGGTGGCGGTGGAGGACCTCCGCTACGCTGACGAGTTGGGGTACGAAATCAAACTGTTGGCCATCGCCAAGCACGAACAGGGGGTGTTGGAACTGCGGGTTCACCCGGCGCTGATACCCCAGGAGCACCCCCTGGCGGCGGTGAGCGAGGTGTTCAACGCCATTTTCGTGCGGGGCAATGCGGTAGGGGACGTAATGTTCTACGGACAGGGAGCGGGGGCCCTGCCCACGGGTAGCGCGGTAGTAGGAGATATCTTGGACATCGCCCGCAATATCCTCCACGGGTGCACGGGCCGAGTGCCCTTGGTCAATGGGCCTGAACGCCCAGTACGCCCTATGGAGGAAGTTACCTGCTCCTACTACTTGCGCACCCGGGTTACGGACCGTCCCGGCGTTCTGGCGGCCATCAGCACCATTCTGGGCGAGGAGCGGGTTAGCGTGGCCCTCATGCGCCAGCAATTGGCGGAGGCCGGCACCGCCGAAATCGTCTGGGTGACCCATCCGGTTCAGGAACGCAACTTGCGCCGCGCTCTGGCCCGCATCGAACAGTTGGACGTGGTGCGGGAAATCAACAGCCTCATCCGCGTCGAAGCCCTCAAGACGGGAAAAGCAGGTTAGCATCATGGGAGGCTATCTATGTCCACCGAAGTTTTGTTGGAGACGAACTTGCCCGGCGTACCCTTGCTCAAGCGGGGCAAGGTACGGGACATCTACGATTTGGGTGACTGCCTGCTGATTGTGGCCACCGACCGCATTTCGGCCTTTGACTGTGTCCTGCCCACGGGCATTCCGGGGAAGGGGAAAATCCTCACCGGGCTGTCGCAGTTTTGGTTCGAGTACACGGCGGACCTGGTGCCCAACCACCTCCTCAGTACCAATGTGGCTGACTTTCCCCCTCCCCTGCTGGATTATGCAGAACAATTGGAAGGGCGGGCAATGCTGGTGCGCAAAGCGGAAGTGGTCCCCGTGGAATGTGTGGTGCGGGGCTACCTGGCTGGCTCCGCCTGGCGGGAGTACCGGGAAACGGGTTCCATTTGTGGTTTGTCCCTGCCCCCCGACTTACGAGAGGCAGACCAACTGTCCGAACCCCTGTTCACCCCTGCTACCAAAGCGGCTACCGGCCACGACGAAAACATCACCTTTGACCAGGTGGTGGAACTCGCCGGGGCAGACCTGGCAGCGGAGTTGCGGGAGAAAAGTTTGGCCCTCTACCGTCGGGCGGCGGCCTATGCCCGAGAACGGGGCTTCCTCATTGCCGATACCAAGTTCGAGTTTGGCCGCGTTGGAGGGGAACTAATAGTCGTGGACGAAATGCTCACCCCCGATTCCTCCCGCTTTTGGGATGTGAACGACTACCAGCCGGGCCGGCCTCAGGAAGCCTTCGACAAACAGTTCGTCCGCGA
>DTZQ01000433.1 GCA_012961305.1 Armatimonadota bacterium
AACCTATGAGCCTATTCTGGAGGAGTATGCCCGGACGCACGGGCGGTAGGGTGTAATTCAGGTCCAAACACCATGTTGACTACCGGCGCGGAGGGACACGACTTACAGACCGTTAAACGGCTGGGCGCAGCGCGAGAGGCGCTGCTCGCAGAGGTGCATCAGGTCATCGTCGGTCAGGAGCAGGTCCTGGACGAAATCCTGACTGCCCTGTTCTGCCGCGGCCACTGCTTGATTGAGGGCGTGCCCGGACTGGCGAAAACCCTGATGGTGCGCACTCTGGCCGCGGCCCTGGATTTGGAGTTCAAGCGCATTCAATTTACCCCTGACCTGATGCCCTCGGACATTACCGGCACCGATATTTTGGAGGAGAACCCCGGCACTGGCCAGCGTCGGTTTCGCTTCCTCAAAGGGCCGCTGTTCGCCAATGTGGTGCTGGCTGACGAGATCAACCGTACCCCGCCTAAAACCCAGGCTGCCCTCCTGGAGGCCATGCAGGAGTACCGGGTGACGGTCGGCGGAACCGTCTATCCCCTGCCTCTGCCCTTTTTCGTGCTGGCCACTCAGAACCCCATCGAGCAGGAGGGCACCTATCCCCTGCCGGAGGCCCAACTGGACCGGTTCATGTTCAAGGTGCTCATTGACTATCCCTCCCGCGAGGAGGAGCGGGACATGGTCAAACTAACTACGGTGGACTTTGAGCCTCAAGTGCGCCCCATCCTGCGGGGGGAGGACATCCTGCAGTTGCAGCGTCTGGTGCGCCGCGTGCCGGTCTCTGACCACGTAATTGATTATGCCCTCAACCTCGTGCGCCACAGTCGGCCCAACGAGGAGGCCGCTCCGGACTTCGTCCGCGAATGGGTAGAGTGGGGAGCCGGGCCGCGGGCCGCTCAGTACCTCATCCTGGGCGCCAAGGCCCGGGCCGTGCTCCACGGACGAGTGAACGTCAGTTGCCGCGACGTAAAGGCAGTGGCCCCGCCGGTCCTGCGACACCGCATCATCACTAACTTCAACGCCGAGGCGGAAGATGTGGACTCGGAGGACATTATCCGGCGGATGTTGGAGACCGTGCCCGAACCTTCAGAACGGGATTACAGATAAATGCCCCGCGAGGCCCGTAAGTTCTTAGACCCGCAAGCAGTGCGGAAGTTGGCGAACCTGAAATTGGTGGCTCGGTTCGTGGTGGAGGGGTTCATTGCCGGTTTGCATCGCTCCCCCCATCGTGGGTTCAGCGTGGAGTTCACCGAGTACCGCGAGTACACCCCCGGCGACGATTTGCGCCACTTGGACTGGCGGGTCCTCGCCCGTTCAGACAAATATTACGTCCGCCTGTACGAACAGGAGACCAACTTGCGGGCCTATTTGCTTCTGGACGTGAGCGGCTCTATGGGCTACGGCTCCCAAGGGCTGACCAAGTTGGAATACGGTTGCTATTTAGCCGCGTCGCTGGCCTATTTGATGACCCGACAGCAGGACGCAGTCAGCCTGCTGGCCTTCGCGGAGGACTTGGTAGTTGCCCTCCCCCCCAAAAATACGCCCGGCCACCTCAACGTGCTCTTGAAAACCCTGGGGGGCTTGCAGCCCCAACGGGGCACGCGGATGAGCCGAACGCTGCACCAATTGGCCGAGAACATCCGACAGCGAGGCCTGGTGGTGCTCATTTCCGACCTGTTTGACGAGCCGGAGGAGGTGATACGAGGCCTGAAACATTTCCGCCACCGGGGGCATGAGGCCATCGTTTTCCACCTCTTAGACCCGGACGAGCAGGAGTTCCCCTTCGCCGGACAGATAGCCTTTGAGGATTTGGAGGACGGCACCACGGTGCGCACCGACGCGGCGGCGATACGCCGGGCCTACTTGGCCCAGTTGCGCGCCTGGCAGGAGCACTACCAGCGGGAGTTCCGCCGCCGGCGCATTGACTACGTTTTCGCCGATACCTCGGTGCCTTTCGACCGGTTCCTGGCGGGATATCTGGCAAAGCGAGGGCGAATGTGAAAGCGGGTTCCTCCGCCCCCATCCTCTTGACAGCGGGGCAATTTTCAGGTATGATTTATATAAGCGTTTAGCCTATGGCGGCGTGATGCGTAAAACCTGAAACGTAAATTAAAAAAGTGGTGCGTTTTACGCCTTACGTTTTATGTTTCACACCAAGCCTGCTGACGAGTTAACGCTTATCCCGGGCAGGCTCGGAGGTGGGGAGACCATGGCAAGAGTGTTAACGCGGCAAGAGATGGAAAAGGAACTGGGGCAGGTGTTTACGCCCGAGCAAGCGGCCTGTCTGGTGAACCTGTTGGATGCCATCCGGCAAATGGAGGTTGAACGGGCCGCCGACACCCGGGAGTTAAGACAAGGGTTGATTCGACTGACGGAAGAGGTGCGGAAGTTAACTGTTGCCCAGGCGCGCACTGAGGAGCGGCTGGCTCAGTTTGAGCAGCGCACCGAAGAGCGGTTTGCTGCTCTGGCAGAAGCCCAGGCGCGCACTGAGGAACGG
>DTZQ01000434.1 GCA_012961305.1 Armatimonadota bacterium
CGCGCACCCGCACCCGCACGGTGACTTCCCTTTTCACCTGTCCCAGTACTCCGAACAGCCCTCCGGTAGTCTTTTCGGCTATTATTTCCATTTCCGCCTGTTCGGCTGGGACGCCCAAAGTTTCCAGGGCCTGCGCCCAGGCTTCTTCGGCTGTGGCCGCAGTCACTTCAATTTCCTTCACGGTTTGCCGCACCTCCTCACAATAATCGCCCCTCTGAAATCTCAGAAGTTTCCCCTCAATGCCGGCGGGCCACTCGCTTTTTCTTTTTCCCCTTCCCCTCTGGGGGTACTACGGAGAGGGGGGGCCGTTGACGGGTTCCTTTGCCCCGCTTTTCTCCCGCCAAAGGGCGGTTTGAGGGTTCGCTCTGATTTGGGTTAACCGCCTGGGCGGTTGCTCCTCCCGTTGGCGAAAACCGCTTTAGTACCACCCATTGCTCTATGGTACTGACCACGTTAAAGGCCAACCAGTAGAGGTAGAAAGCCGAGGGCAATTGCCAAATCCACATCATGTAGGTGAACAGCAGGGGCATCATGATAGACATCATTTGCTGCTGTTGCTGCTGAGCCGGGTCCGCAGGTACGGTTCTCATCGTCATAAGCCGCTGCTGGAGGAACATACTCACGGCGTAAATCAACAGCAAGGGTGTGTCCGGGCCGGCCAAGTTTTTAATCCAGAGGAACTGCACATTGCTGAAATGGTACTGATAGGCTCGGATGCCCTGATAGACCAGAATGAAAAGGGGCAACTGAATCAGCATGGGCCAACAGCCTCCCAGGGGGTTTGCTTTGTGCTTGCGGTAGAGGGCCAACAGTTCCCGCTGCATCCGCTCCGGGTTCCCCTTGTACTTGTCCTGAATTTTCTTCATCAGCGGCTGGATTTCCTGCATCTTGGCCATGGATTCGTACTGCTTGCGGGTAAAGGGGTGGGTCAGCAGTTTAAGGAGCACAGCCAGCAGAATAAGGGCCAAGATATGACTGAAGCCGGGAACGTTGCCCGTCAGATGGACTAAATGGTCCAGCACCTGGTAGAAAAAACCGCGCCGGGCTTTTTCATCCACTCGCCGGAGGACTTCCTCATAAGTGACCGGCACATACTCCTTACCCCGTTGAGACCAGAGGGGAACTTCCTCTCTTGCCCGCTGCAAGGTGTAAACCAGCCGCTGATATGTCCCCAGGGCCCTTTTTCCCTCCCCTAACTCCTCGTAAATCTCTGCACACCGCAATTGGGCCTGCGCCGCGTAGGGAAATCGCGGAAATCGCGCGGCTTGGCGATAGGCGGCTAACGCCTGCTCCTTGCTTTTTGGAATCTCAAAATCGTAAAGGTAACCAATGGTGAACCACCGCTGCGGGGTAAGAGGGTCTTTCGGGGACTCCCGCACTTGGGCTTCCAAGGCTCTGACCTGTTCTATGGGGTCAGTTTCCGCCCTCAGGAGCAGGACCTCCTTAAAGGGGGGAGCACTCCTTTCCTCTCCCGCTTCTTCCTCTACCGTCTGCTCTGCCAAGGGGGGCCCTTTTTGAGTTTCCCCGGGGGAAAGTGAGTGCCCCTTTGCTTCCACTTCTTTCACCTTAGCCGCCGGTCTCTCCGGCACCCAGGATTCTTGAGTCCATGCTTGATTGGCTACCCCCATCCCCACCAGAAACCAGCATAACCATCTTTTTCCGTTCACCGTTGCTCCTCTCTCCGAGTTCCCCAGCCTACGGTACTGGGTCTTCACCTCCCGGGTGGAAAGGGTGACAGCGCAACAGCCGTCGTAGGCCATAAAATCCACCCCGCCAAAGGCCATAGCGGGCAATAGCCTGTGCCAAATACTCCGAACAACTGGGGGTGAAACGACAGGTAGGCGGCAACAGCCGAGACACTGTGCGTTGATACAGGAGAATAAGACCAATACACAGGTTCCGTATTCCCCGACTGATTGTGGTAATCATCTTATTTTTCATCAATTTGCATCCCTTCTGGTGGAAGGACATTCTGGTTAATCAGTCCTGCGCGGCGGAATAGTTGGCGGAAAATTTGCTCCCATTCCACCACCGAAAGGGCACGACTGGAGGGGGTAGGCACGAACACCATATCTACTCCTCCCCCCAGTTTCGGCTCTATCTTGCGGAACACTTCCTGTAATCGTCGGCGGAGCCGATTGCGCACCACTGCCCGCCCTATCCGCCGTCTAATGCTCAGACCAAGATGATGTTCTTCATCCTTCCGTCGGTACACATATAAAGTCCCCTGCGCCGTTGGCCACCGGCGCCCCTGCTGCAATACCCTCAGGAAATTACTTCGCCCTCGCAGGCGCAAGCGGCGTGGCAAACCCATAACCTTCCCCCGTTCCCTCTCAGACGGTTAAAACCTTTCGTCCTTTGGCCCGTCGGTGGGCTAAAATCCTCCGTCCCGCTTTGGTGCTCATGCGGTGGCGAAAGCCATGGCGCCGTTTGCGACGCCGTTGCTTTGGTTGATAAGTTCGCTTCATAACTCCTATATCCTCCCCGCCTCGAGTGTCCCTTTGGTTCGTTCACACTTCTCAAACGAGCAGACCATTCCCCCTTCCATCTTGCCCACCGAAATTATTATACCACAATTGCCGCTACTCGGCAAGAAATTAGGCTGGAAACTTGACAATCCCTGCTTGGGCAGGTAAAATATAAGGTAAGTATTAAGCCACCGTTGAAGGCTGTTACCTTGACGGAAAGGGAGGTAATGGGAGGTGAGATACATCTGGTTGGGCTTAGCGGGGCTATTGCTTCTGAGCGGATGCGAAAAATCGCTGCTAGAGAAATTGCGCACCGACCCAGACCCCCAGGTACGGGCAGATGCGGCGCGCAGTTTGGGGGAAGTGGGTGACGAGCGAGCGGTGGATGCCCTTCTGGCTGCTTTACACGACCCGGAGGAAACGGTGCGTGCGGCCGCCGCAGCGGCCTTGGGCAAAATCGGTGACCCCCGGGCTATTCCGGCCCTGACGAACCTATTGGAGGGCAAGCACTGGCTCCAGCGCGCGGCTGAGGAATATGAAAAGGCCATTGAGTATGGGGCTAACAGTGCAGACATTTTCTTGGCTTTGGGGCGAGTTTACGCTGAACTTGGCGAACAGGAGGAAGCAGAAGAAAACCTTGACATCGCCGCAGATATGGTTACCGAGGACCAGGTTTACCTGCGCTACAGCCTGAAAGCCGAGTATGAAAAATTGGGCCTGACCGAAAAGGCCCAGGAACAACAGGCCAAGATTGACGAATACAACGCTGAGCACGGGGGAAGTGTTCTCCCTGGTGGCACGTTCACGGTCGAATAAATCCTGGTTCCGCTCCTCGTTGGATTGGAGGTGGTTGCAGCAGGCCCTTTGGCGGACTGGCCTGCTAATGGGGTTTCTCTATTTGACTCTGTGGGGAGGCACCCTTGCCGCCGAGTTTGTACCCAATCTCGCCCTGCTGACTCACGGGTTACTGGTGGTGGTCGTGGCTGCTGCTTTGAGCCTGGCTGGGAAAAGGAAAGTCCCTCTGGCCCCCGGTGAAGGTTGGGCTTTCCTTTTTCTGCTGGTCACCTTGCTTTCCACCTTCAATTCCCTTTACCCGCGCATAAGTTGGGACCTTTGGTTCCACACCTTGCTCAGTGTTGGCGTATGGGTGAGTGTTGCTCGCTTAGCCCGGTGCTCCTCGGCCCGTGAACCCCTCTACTTGGCCTTGTTTGGGGGTGTGATGGGGGTAGCGTTGTCCGGCCTGGCCCAAGTCCTTCATCCCCCACCGTTGGAACAGGCCAGATATTTCACCGAAACTTTCCAGCCCCGCGTTTATGCGACTATGAATCAGCCCAACAACCTTGCTGGTTTTCTAACCTTGACTTTTCCCTTCGGTGCGGCTTACGTCGCCGTCCAACCCTTCCGCCGCCGCCAAATCCTGCTTTGGCCTTTGCTCCTCCTGCTGGCCTACATCCTACTGAAAACTTACTCCCGGGGAGGGCTGTTGTCCTTCGCTGTCGGCCTGCTCCTTTTCGCCGGGTTCATCGGAGGTGAGTCTGTACGGCGCTGGCACC
>DTZQ01000435.1 GCA_012961305.1 Armatimonadota bacterium
AACTGCGACATCACTTATATTACCAACCACGAAATCGGCTTCGACTACCTGCGCGACAACTACGGCACCAAGAGTCTCGACCAACTGGTGCTGCGGGAACTCCACTACGCCATCATTGATGAGGTGGACAGCATCCTCGTTGACGAGGCCCGAGTGCCCCTGATTATTTCAGGCCCGGCGGGGAAGCCAGCGGAACTGTACTACGAAGTGGACCGAGTGGTATCCACTTTGCAGCGTGGCGAGGAGAACAAAGAAACCCACGAAACTACTGGCGACTTCATCGTGGATGAAAAGGCCAAAAACGCCACCTTGACCGAGGAAGGACAGGCTAAAGTCGAGCGAATGTTGGGGGTGGACAACCTGAACGACCCGAAGAACATCGAAATCAACCACTGCGTCCAGGCAGCCCTTAAAGCCCGCTACTGTTACCGGCGCGATGTGGACTATGTGGTCAAGGACGGCGAGGTTATCATTGTGGACGAGTTCACCGGACGACTCATGCCCGGCCGCCGGTGGAGTGATGGACTGCACCAGGCGGTAGAGGCCAAAGAGCGGGTGCGCATTCAGGAGGAAAGCCAAACTTTAGCCACCATCACCTACCAGAACTTCTTCCGCATGTACGACAAATTAGCGGGCATGACCGGTACGGCCAAGACGGAAGAAGGTGAGTTTGTCCAAATCTATGGCATGGAAGTCATCGTCGTGCCCACCAACAAGCCCTGTATCCGCCGGGACCACCCAGACATCGTGTACAAAACTGAGGAGCAGAAGTTTCGAGGCATCATTTACGAAATTCTGGAGACCCATGCCCGCCAGCAGCCCATTCTGGTGGGCACGCGCAACATTGAAGTTTCTGAACGGCTCTCCGCTCGGACCCGCCCCGATAAATTGCGGATGCAACTGCTGCTGCTCCTCATTCAGGAGGAACTCCAGGCCAAGCAGCGGGCCAAGGAAATTCCCAAAAAGGAGTGGCAGCAATATCGGGCCGCAGCCAACCGCAGGTTGGAAGACATGACCTACGCCGAAGTGACCCGGCTGGCCCGGAAACTGGGCTTGAACCCGGACGTGCTGGCCGAGGAGAATATGCAGCGCCTCCGAAACCTGTTCAACTTGGATGGGGAAAGCGAGGCTAAGTTCTGCCAGGCCTTGGAGGTAGGTATTCCCCACAACGTCCTCAATGCCAAGTACCATGAGCAGGAGGCCCGGATTGTGGCCCAGGCGGGCCGCAAAGGGGCAGTTACCATTGCTACTAACATGGCCGGGCGCGGTACAGACATACTGCTGGGCGGCAATCCCGAGTTCCTGGCTCGCGAGGAGGTCGGGGAGGAGGCCGACGAGGAAACCTATCAGCAGGCCCTGGCCAAGTACCGGGAATTGTGCGCCCAGGAGCATGAGGAGGTGGTCCGACTGGGCGGACTGCATATTATTGGCACCGAACGCCACGAAAGCCGCCGCATTGACAACCAGTTGCGGGGGCGGTCAGGACGCCAAGGCGACCCCGGCTCCTCTCGC
>DTZQ01000436.1 GCA_012961305.1 Armatimonadota bacterium
CCCGTTAGGACGGCGCTTGTCTAAAAGGACTGAGGGCTGGGTCGTGAGTACTGAGCCCCTCCGCCCTCAGTCCTCAGCCCTCAGTACTGGTGAAGGAAGGGAGCAGGGGGGTAAGGGCCAAAAGGGAAAGGCAGGGCCCACTTCACGTTTTACCCCTCGGGCCAGAGCAGGACTTTGACCGCCTCCCGCGATTCCACCAGGCGGTAGGCTCTTTCCCAGTCCTCAATGCCCATCTGATGGGTAATCATCGGTTCCATTTGGAGCGCGTCGGTCTTTAACAGGCTAAGGATTGCCTCCCAGGTACGCCAGGTGTGGCTGTAAGTGCCCTGCAGGGTGGCGGCTTTGGTGAGGAGCAGGTCGAGGGAGAAACCCACCGGCGCGGGCCCCCAGCCAATCTTGGTGATTTGACCGTTGCGGGCCACGGCCTCCAGAGCCAAGCGAAGGGCGGCCGAATTGCCTGCCGCATCCACCACCAAGGGGGCTCCGTAGCCCTCACTTACCTCCTGTAGGGCGGCTAAGGCCTCCTCCGCCGAGGCTACGGCCACCTCGGCCCCGATTTGGCGTCCGACGGCCAGGCGTTTCCCGTCCCCCTCGGTGCCTACCAGCAGGATAGGGCTGGCTCCGGAGAGGCGGGCTATTTGCACGCAGAACAAACCAATGGGGCCGGGACCGATGACCAGCACCGGCTCGCCGGGGCGAATGCGGCTTTTGACCACTAAGGCGTTGTAGGCCACACAGGCCGGCTCAGTCAGCGCCGCGTGCTCGAAGGAGACCCCCTCCGGGATGCGGTGCAGACACCGAGCGGGTACCCGCACGTAACGGGCAAAGGCTCCATCTGTTCCGTACCCAAACCCCAAACGCTCCGGGCAGAGGTTGTACTCCCCCGTTAGGCAATAGCGGCACCGGCCGCAGATGTAGGCCGCCGTCTCCGATACCACCCGGTCGCCCACAGCGAAACCCTGTACTTCCCGGCCCACCTCACGGATGATGCCGCTGAACTCGTGTCCCTGAATGACCGGCGTGTTGACCCTGAAGGTAACGTCGTGGTGCCACATTTCGATGTCTGAGCCACACACCCCCGCCGCCTGGGTTTCCACCAGCACGTCTTGCGGCCCAATGGTGGGCTCAGGCACCTCCCGCAGTTCCACCTCCCCATCACCCTGTCCGTATTTGACCACTGCCCGCATAACTCACTCCTTTCGCAGCGTTCAGCCGTCAGCCCAGTTCATCCTGCATCCTGTCCAATACTGGGCTATCTTTCGGCGGAGGAAAGCCAAGCCCCGTTCCGTTCCTGCATCCCCCTCCGGGTTGCCGTCCTCCAGGCTGATGAAACCCTGGTAACCGCTGTCCGCCAGGGTTTGGAAGAGGGCGTCAAAGGGCACATCTCCCTCGCCGATGACGCTGTGCTCGTAGCGGCCGCGGGGCCGGTCGCTGGCGTGCACATGCCATACTTTGGGCTTCACCACTTCCAACACCGCCAGGGGGTCTTCGTCGCCCATGAGTTGATTGGAGCAGTCGAAGTTCACCCCTACGGGGCTGTCCTTTATTCGTTCGAAGACCGCCAAAAAGACCTCGGCGTGAAAGCAGAAGTCCTGCCGGGGACCGTAGTAGCGGTCGCGGTAGTGGTTCTCGAAGCCCAATTTCAAACCCTGTTTCTCGGCCAGGTCTCCCAATCGCTGAAGGTATTCGGCGGCCCAAGCGATGCCTTGTTCCGTCGAAACCTCCTCGTACCCACAGCCGGCGGTCACCCGGCACCCCACCGCCCCCAAAGCACGGGCAACGGCCAGATTTTCCCTCATGAACTCCAACTGGGCGTCACGGTAGGCCCGGTCAGGATGGGTGAAATCGGGGGTACAGATAAACTGGGAGAGGCTCAGTTCGTATCGGTCCAGTAGCCGCCGCAGGTCGCGCAGGGCCGCCGGGTCACGGGGAGGCACCCGGTAGTGCATTTCTAAGTAGTGCAAGCCGTAGCCGCGGGCTTGGGCGAACCAGGCCTCAAACCCGGGCTCGCCGCGCTCAATCATGGACGCGATGTAGCGCAGGGGACTCCAGGAGAGAATGGGTGGTTTCATCAGGCGTACAACTCCCGCAGGGCTTCTTCGACGCGCCGCAGGGCCCGTTGCAGCGGAGGGATGCGAGCCAGTTCCGGGTCCGCGGTAGCCACTTCCCAGGTTTCGTCCTCGTAGCCTAAGAGGAAGCGGTACTGAAAGCCTGCCGTCAAGGGAGGACGGGGCAGGGCCCGACCCCTCCAGTCCAAAGCCGGCATGACCATTTCGGTGTCATCGTAGAAAGAGTAGCGCGATTCCTCCCGCTTCGAGGCATAGTCGGGGCTCAGTTTGGAGACCACCCCCCATTCCTCTACCGCCTTATCAGTTTGCTCCGCCAGATAATAGGCCAGGCCCAAATTGCTGTGGATAACAGGATTGTGGGGGTCAAACTCCAAGGCCCGTTCGAAGGTGGTGATAGCCTGTTTCACCTCACCTTTTTTCGCATAGGCCAGGGCCAAGTAGTGAAAGTCTTTGGCTTCGTAACGGCGAAGTTGCAAAGTGCGGCGCAGTGCGGAAATGGATTCGTCGGTTTGACCCTCCCGGTAATAGGCCACTCCTAAAGCGGTATGCAAATTGGGGTTGTCGGGCTCAAATTCCTTCGCTGCTTCCCAATGCTGCAACACTTCGGGGGTGGGCCTGCCCGTGCGGGCATAGTGGGCACAGCCCAGGGGGTAATGCACCAAGCCGAACTGAGGGTCTAATTCCAAGGCGCGGTTGAACTGCTGGATAGCGGCATCGTACTGGCGAATGGTGTAGTAGCACAGGCCCAAATTGTAGAGCACTTCTGGCCACCCCTCAATTAGTTCGAGGGTGCGGTGGTAGAAACCGATGGCCCGGCCGGCTTCTCCCCGCAAGTGTTCCACATACCCGCGGTGGAAAGGCATTTCCGGACGGTTAGGAGCCAGTTGTGCCGCCCGCTCCAGGGCAGCGGCTGCCACTTCCAACTCGTTCAGCGCAGCCAAGGCCAGGCCCAGATTGTGATGACCCAAGGGGTCGTTAGGCTGGACCTCGGTTACCATCTGAAACTGCTGGCGGGCCAGGGACCACTCCTGCGTAGCGTAATAGGCACAGCCGAGGGTGATGCGCAGGGAACGGGAGTGGGGAATGCGCCGCACGGCCGCCTCCAGCACTTCCAGCGCTCGTTCCGGCTGTGCTTCCTCCAAATAGAGCAAGCCCAGATTGTGCTGGGGTTCCATGGCTTCGGCGTTAATCTGAAGGGCCGTTTGGAACTCCTCGCTGGCCTCTTCCAAGGCTCCCAAAGCGTACAGGGTCATGCCCAAGTTATTGCGGCAGATAACGTCATCTGGTTCCATTTCCCGCGCTCGTCGCAGTTCCTCCAGGGCCTCTGCGTAGCGGCCCTCTAAGTAGTAAATCAAACCCAGGTTGATGTGGGCTCGAGCATGGCCTGGTTCCACCTGAAACGCTTTGGTGAGGACCTCGATAGCCTGTTCAGTACGGCCGGTGGCATAGAGGGTAAGACCCCAGTTGTTAAGCACGTCACCGGAGGAGGGGTCTAACTCCGCGGCCTGGGCAAACTGCTTCTGGGCTTCCTCCAGCCGGCCGCTGAGGCGCAACAGCACTCCCAGGCGGTCATAGGCCGAGGCCGAATCCGGACCTAAAGTTATGGCCTTCATCGCCGCAGAGAGGGCGGCATCGAAGTCCTGTCGCAGGGCCAAGGCATGGCCCAAGTTCAGGTGAACTAAGGGGTCTTCGGGAGCCAATTGAGCGGCGCGGTGGAAGCATTGCAGTGCTCGGTCCAGTCGCCCCCGACGGGCCAGCAGGACGCCGGCGTTGTTGAACACCTGGGCGTCCCGATTGTCCAGTTCGGCCGCCATTTGCAAGTGCCTAAGGGCCTCCTCCGCTTGATTGCTCAGCAGGAACACCGTGCCCAGGTCGCGATGGGCCTCCACACTCTCCGGCTCCCGGGCCAACAATTCCCGTTCCTGTTCGATGACCGCCTCCAAGGCCCGTTCCAATTCCCGCCGCGTACGAGCATATTCTGCCGATAGATAGGTCTCCACTCCCAACTGGCGCAGCATAGCGGCTAAGGCCCCGATGAGGGCTCCGGTAAAGGTGGCAATGAGTGGCGTGGCTACGGTGTAGTACTTGGCCCCCATAAGCATCCACAGCCAGGTGCCCATACTGCCCAAGAAAGCCCCTATTAAGGCGCAAAACAGGACAAACCGATACGGCCGCCGCAGCCACAGCCGAAAAATCCGACGGGACTTCTTCCACGCCCTACCAGGGCCCGAAAGGCGGCGCGGTGTACGTACCTCCGAGGTTGGCGAGGACATAGTTTTACCTCCCATTGCACCCCCATTGTCTCTGTATCTTTTCGGCAAATCCCTTCGAATTCCTCCCTGACCTTTCGTTTTGCCCGGATAGCAGTGGTGGCTCCCGGCCGGAACGGAGCAATACCGTCGGACCCGCGAAGGGCAAGGTCAACTGGCCCCGACGCGCTTCGGCAGTAGCTGCTTCAGTTTCCCCCTCGATAAGCGGCGAAGTACTCCGCGTGCTGTTTCAGCACCGCCTCCGGGTCTGGGGGATTGATGACCTCGACGGAGTAGAACCCGGTGAACCCCGCTGCTTGCAGCAGTTCAAAGGTACGGCGGATTTCGTCCGGGGGGACGCGCTCCTCGGTGACGTTGACGTGGCCGTGGCGGATTTTGCCCTGCAGGTAGGACCAGGCTTCCTCCACCGATTGGCCATGCCGCACGTGGTGGGCCGCGTGCCACAGAATGGCCGCATGTTCCGCCCCGGACTGTTCCAGAATTTGTGTTGCCCAACTGGCCAACAAATTGCCGTGGGTTTCGAGGCAAACGGTCACGCCGCGCCGTCCAGCCCAATCGTCCACGGCGGCGATGCCCTCTGCCTCCCAGACCATCGCCTGCCTGCGGGCGGCCTCGCTCTCCGTGGGCACGGGGTCGCCGAAAATGCGCACACAGGCCGCTCCCACCTCCGCCGCCAGGTCCAAATACTTCTTCAGCAGTTCTACCTGCTGCGCCCGCTCACGGGCCTCCGGGGAGATGAACCGCACCCCGGTCGCCAGACCAGCACAAGCGAGTCCTTGGTCGGCGAACTGCTGTCGGGCCTGCGCCCGCTGCTTCGCTGAGGCAGCCAATTCCACCCCGTGCTGATGTCCCCATTCCACCCGCAGTTCCAGCCCCTCGTAGCCGTACTGCTGGGCCTTCGCCAGCAGTTCCGCCAAACTCAGGGATGGATACACCGAACTCAGGAAACTGAATTTCATGGCTGTCTCCTTCCACTCATCCCCACCTAACACCCCACCTCCACCAGAGCGAACTTTTGTACGTCCACCAAGCCACGCGGAGTGAGGCGTAGTTCGGGAATGACCGCTAAAGAAAGGAAGGACAGGGTCATAAAGGGTTCGGGCAGAGTGCAACCCAAAGTCCACGCTGCCTCCTGCAACTGGCCTACCTGCCGAGCCACCACCCCCACCGGTTGGTCAGACATGAGGCCGGCAATGGGCAGGGGCAGGCAGGCTACCACCTCGCCCCAGGTCACCACTGCCCACCCTCCGTTCATCTCTATTACGGCCTGCGCTGCGGCCCATAAATCCTCATCGGTTACCCCCACCACCGTGAGGTTGTGGGAATCGTGGCCCACCGAGGAAGCCAAAGCCCCTCGTTTCAGGCCGAACCCCCGCACCAGGCCCACTCCTACCAAACCCGTACCCCGGTGCCGCTCAATGACTGCAGCCTTCAGCAAATCGCGGGTGGGGTCAGAAACGACGTATCCCCCCTCGGTTCGGGGCTGGACAATTACTTCGCGGGTCAGTATTTGGCGCGGCAGGACTTCAATCGCCCGGCAGTTTCCACCCTTCCAGGGCAGGCGGAAAGATTCCAAAGTCAGGCCGGCGACGTGAAAGGTCCGTCTCAGGTGGGCATTGTTCGGTGGCGGCGCCTCAAACCGCGGCTCCCCGTTTTCGGCCACCAATTGTCCGCGCTTGTACACTTGCCGTACCAGAAAGTCGTTCAAGTTCTCCACCAGGGCAAAATCGGCCCAGTAGCCAGGGGCAATGGCTCCGTAGCGGCGCAGACCGAACCGCTCAGCAACGTTCAAGGTGGCCATCTGCACGGCCAGAATCGGGTCCAAATCCAGACGCACGGCCTTGCGCAGGATGCGGTCCAGGTGCCCTGCGTGGAGCAAGTCGGCCGGTTGAAGGTCGTCGCAGGCGAAACAGAACCGCCGGGCGTTGTGAGGGGTCACTGCGGGGAGCAAAGCAGCCAGGTTGTGGCTGGCCGAACCCTCGCGGAGGAAGAGGTACATCCCCGCCCGCACCTTTTCCTGGGCCTCAGCCAACTGGGTGGCTTCGTGGTCGGAATCGGGCCCGGCTACCAAGTAGGCCTGAAGTTCTTTGCCGCTGACCAACGGAGCGTGCCCATCCTTGGGCCGTCCGGCTGCGGCCTCCAACTTCGCCAGCACTTCCGGGTCGCCCCCAATGGCCCCGGGAAAGTTCATCATCTCCGCCAGGCCCAACAC
>DTZQ01000437.1 GCA_012961305.1 Armatimonadota bacterium
GATTCCAGCGCCCGTGCGGCGTGAACTAAGGCCGACGGTAGGGTTCGGGCGGAGAAACCTTGCTCCGCCGTGCGCTTGAGCGTCCCGTGGCCCCAAACGATGCCCGCCGGTCTTAGCAAACGGTTGCCCGGATGGTCTTCCACCAGGCTTTGACCCGGATGGAGTTGCTGCCAGCCCCAACCGAGGTCCGCGGCCAACAGGCCGCCTCCCTGGCGGATGAATTGCTGGAGCGCGGGAACGTCTGTTTCGAGGGAGAGGGTAGCCGGATACACGCAGAGCACCTCGAAGTCGTCCACCGCTTCGAGCCAATGGGGGCCGTCCAGCGGTTCAGCCGGAAGGCCCTGTTGGCAGAGGAAGGCTAACAAGCCTGGTTTGCCGCGCACGGCCACACGGGGCGCAGCCCGGTTCTCTCCGGCAGCCCAACGCGCTGCCTGGAGCACCAGTCGTCCCGTGTCTGCAGTCGCCAGGGCGTTGGCGTCGAAATAGCCCGGGTGCCCGAAGGCGACGACCCGTCCCCTCCCCAGCCTTCCTGCGGCGACTACTGGCTCGTAGAGCCCCTTGCCCACCCTGCCGACCACCACCGGAAACGCCCGCTCGCCAAATACACAGAGCGGCCCCGGAATCCCTGGCGCTGCGATTTCAGCGACTCCCTCCAGCAGGAAGGCCACCTCTTTCGCTTCCTCGTCAGCGTAGGCCGGGCCAACGGACATCCCCACCATCGTCAACAGACAAGCGGTCAGTGCTTCTATCCGATAGCGATTTGCCCTGAGTTCCATCTTCCTCACGCCTGGTTTGTGGTGTCCTTGGGCCTGGCGCAAGTGGTTGGGACCGGCTAAAGCCTGGACTCCGCAGCCACTCGTCACTCCGGGGTCAACGCTTTAGCAGGTCTGGACAGCGCGGGCGGTGGGTATCTCCTTCAAAACTGTTTTACCCGTACCCACCGACGGGTGGCCACCGAACGCTCCACGGCTTCCAATACCGCTTGGGTACGCAGGCCGTCGCGGAAGTCCGGTTCAATGCGGTCCCAGTCCTCCAAGATGCCGTTGATGAAATGGGCCATCTGTCCGACTCGGTGATGTGGAGCAACCGGGAGGGAGACAAAATGCCGCCGGGCCGTGAAGGCTGGCCCCAAGCACACTTCCAAGGAGTCAGGACGGCTGTTGTCATACACGGCCGCGCCTTCCGTGCCACTGACCTCAAATCGCTGGTAATTGGCTCGACCAATGAAAGCCCGGGAAGCGGTAATGCTGGCCACTCCACCGGCGGCGAACTCGCCCAGGAGGGAACAGGTATCATCCACCTCCACAGGAGCCATCTCCTCCGCGTCCAGTCGCTTGCGTTCCCGAACGAAGGTTTTCAACTGACCGCACACCCGCACCAGAGGGCCAGCCCACCATTGGGCCAACTGTATCACGTGTCCCCCAATGTCCGCCAAAGCCCCACTGCCAGCGATGGCCTTTTGGAACCGCCACACTAACGGCGCACCGGTGAGAGCGGCGGCTTGGGCATAGTAGCCTTGCACGTGCAGAAGGTCTCCCAAGTGGCCCCGGAGAATGAGTTCCTTCAACAGGCGCGCAGCAGGGACGAATTGGTAGGAGAAACAAACCATGGTTTTGACTCCCTTTCGCTCTGCCGCCTCGGTCATTTGTTGGGCTTCCTCCAGGTTCAAGGCCAGGGGTTTCTCACAGCACACGTGCAAACCGGCCTCAATCGCCCGCAGCGCCGGGGCACAGTGGGCATTGTGGGGGGTAGCAATGGTGACGGCGTCGGCCTGGCCGAGGGCCAGAAGTCCCTCCAAATCATCACTCGCTTCGGGGATGCCAAACTCGCGGGCCAGGGCCCCTGCCCGCTGGCGGTCTACATCCATACACCAGACCACCTCGGCCCGCGGATGCTGCTGCAACTGCGGGATGTGCGCATGTCGCGCAATTCCTCCGCAGCCGATAATACCTACGCGCACCTTGTCCATTTTTGCCCTTATTGCTCCGAGGTATGGGTTGGAATGGCTCAAACCGCGGTGGAAGTAACTTCTCCAACCGTGCCCTGATTCCTTCCTTGCCCTATCCGATTTCAGCAGGAATTGCTCCTCCGCTGGCGAATAACTCAGGTAACCTTAGTACAGCCGGGCCTAAGTTCGTTTCGGGAAAGGAAATCCGGTTGGGAATGTCGAAGCAGGACTGCGGTACGCCCGAGCCTCCTGGCCCAGAGTTCAAACTCGGGGCTACCTTTACCAAATCAACGGAGGTTGGTTCCGTCGGTTTCCCACCGACCTGGTAACCGTAGC
>DTZQ01000438.1 GCA_012961305.1 Armatimonadota bacterium
ACAGGTCCGCAAAGACCTGGCGGAGGCCTGCAACGGTCAGACCTGGATGGCCGACGCGGCGGTGATTATCGCTGGCCTCAGCCTGCCGGCGGTGAATCCCAAGTGGCATGACAAGGACGTGATGATTGCCCTGCAGAACATGATTTTAGCCGCCACTGCGTTGGGCTATGGCACCTGCTGGATTGGGGCCTTCAACCAAGAGAAAGTAAAGGCCGTGCTCCACGTTCCGGAAGAAGTAAACGTCGTCGCCCTCACGCCGGTAGGCGTGCCCGCAGAGGCTCCGGCCGCCCGGCCGCGCAAAGAAGCAGCAGATATTTTCTCCTTCAACGAGTACGGCCAGCCGCTGAAACCTGAAGCCCTCGCTTAAGGGGCCTGAGGCTCAACGCTTAGGCTAAGGGGGAGGAGTGTGCTGAAGCAGGATGGGGGAAATCCGGACGCTTGAGCGTCCTTTGGCTGTTGAGCCCCTTCGTTCACGTGGGGATGAGGGCTTTCTGCTGACGTCCATAGTTGCAACCCCTCCACCAAATCCTGATAGGCCTCCTCCGCTGCCGGAAACAGGGCTTCCTCTGCGGCGAAAGAGAGCCACAGAAGTATCTCGTTGCACTGTATCACCCGGCACCGTGCTTCCGTAGTCGTGCCGGCCACGGTTTGGCGACAGGTGAGGGCGAAGGCTGGCCACTGATGGAACTTTTCGGCTTGCAGGGTAAACTGCTGGGGCCGCAGGTCGGAGAGGTTGGCTTGCAGGTACTCCTCCAGTCCCTCCTCCGGCGCTGGCTCGGCCCACAGCAGGGCTATGTAGGGTTCCGTCCGGTGCCGCAGGTACAGAAGGGTCTCCGTCCGGTCGGCGAAGGCCCACTCCTCCGGCAGGGTCAAGGTCAGTCCCCACTCCATATCGGTGTACCGCTGGGGGCTCAGGGTTCCCTGCAGGGATAGGACTTGGGGCGGGGGAACCGCCCGTCCCCACCGGCCCAGGCCCCGTCCCAGAGGCGCGGAAAGTTTGGCCCGGACGAAGCGCAGTTCCCGCCACTGCCGCTCCGCAGCCTGCGTTTCTCCCAGGGCCCGATAGGCGAGGATGAGGAGTTGATGGGCTTCCAAGTGACGGGGATTGAGTTGCGTCGCCGCGGCCAAGTGAGGTATGGCCTTTTGGTACAGGCCCTTGCTAACATAGGCCCGCCCGGCCTTGGCTAACGCTGCAGCCACCTCCATTTTGGTGCCCACCTGACGCAGCGTCCGGGCGTAGGCCAGATGGTAGGAGCCGTTGAGCGGGTCCAAGCGGGTAGCCTCGGCCAGCAGTTTCATCGCCCGGCGCACATTTCCCCGCTTCCGGTGGCGCTCCGCCCATTGGTACAACTGGTAGGCCCGCATCCGCCGCGCCCGGTCCCGAGCCTGGGCGTTGGGCATGCCGGGAGCGTAGCGGTACAACGGGGGGACGTTTTCCAAGCAGACAATCAGGTTGGTCAGGCGACGGCCCGGCCGGACGAGGATTCCCCTGCGGTAGGCTAAGGCAGTGGAAGTGCCTCCGTCGAAGGCCAGGGCCTCGCGGCAGCCTAATTTCTTCATTATCGCCTTCAGTTCCGACAGGCGAATTTTCTTCCGCACGGCCACCAACTTAAGTTTGCCCTGAGGCGTGACTCCTACCGCGGTTCGAGCCGCCCGGCCCAGCACCCGCGGGTCGGAGAAGCCCTGACTCAGGGGGTCGAGAACCGCCTGGCCCCCTTGCAGCAACAGCAATCCTCCCCCAATGACCGTTTCGTAGGGGCTCCAGTCCCGACGCCGCCCGTACTCCACCCTCTTCACTGCCACCCGGTTGTCAGGGGTAATGGCCAGGGCTGTGCCGAACCCGCCAAAGTGCTCCAACTGGCCATCCACAACTAAGTCGCCCACCGGCAGAAGGGAACGCAAAGAGAAGAAGGTGCCGGTGATAGCCGCGGTCGGCCGGGAGCGGGCCAGCATGTCCGCAAAAGGTTCGTCGGTGCCGGGAAAACCGCGGGCGGTCTGGACGGTTACCTTGAGGGACTTGTCGTTCAAGTTCACTGTAATGACCTGAGCCCAGTGTCCCGCAACGCGCACCTTTTCCCAGGCGACGCTCCGCACCGCCGCCTCGCTGGCACTCGCCAAGCCCAGTCCCAAAACTAACAGAACCCATTTGCAACCTTGGATGTTCATCTCCCCACTCCTCCCCACCCCGCTACAACAGCCCCTACCAGGGTGGTCAACAGGTTCAGAGCCTCGTTGCTCACTCCCCGGCGGTTCCCCACCGCCGCTACCATACTTTCGGCCAGCGAACCCAAGCCGGCCGCCAGAACTATCCATCCTATCCCGCGCAGAGGCAACAGTCCGCTGAGCCCAGCCTCCGCTCCCAGCAACGCCGCAGCCACCAGTCCCAGCAGGGTTCCTTCCCCGGAGACCGCTCCCTCGGTGCCCGGCGGAACCCGGCGCCCAGAGGGGAGCAGTATCGGACGCCGCCCGTACAGGGGGCCCAATTCGCTGCCCACCGTGTCTGCCAGGGCAGCCGCAAAGGCTCCGACAAAAGCCCAGCGTAGGGCCGGGGAGTCGAACCACCAGGCGAGAACTGCACAGCCCACTCCCAGGGCACAGTTGGCCAGGGCGTGCCGCCCTCCCCGCGCTCCACCCCTTTCCTGGGCCAACCCACGTTGGGCCTTCTCCGGGTAACGCCAACGGGTAACTGCGCTGCCCAAAACTACAAACGAAGCGAACACCAAATAACCGCGCCAGTCCAGCGTCAGGTAAACCGTCACACCCAATCCCGCTCCGACGAGTGCGCCGGTGCCGCTTACTGCCCGCCCGACCCAGGCCAATGTTGCCGCCACTAAGTTAAGACTTACCGCGGGCCAGAGGCGTTCCATCATCGGGGCCCAGCCGGGAAAATTTTCCATCTTCCACCCCTTCCTTTGAACTCAGGAGGAATCTTTCCCCCAAGGGCGAAGAAAATAAACCTGAACGTAACTACTCAGCCGGTTCAACATGATTAACCGGAATGAAAATACCAGTTAAAATTATGGTGGTGATTGGAACATGT
>DTZQ01000439.1 GCA_012961305.1 Armatimonadota bacterium
GCCGGTCGTTGAAGCAGGAAGCAGGTTCTAAAGGGAACCAGTCCCCTTGGGGTAAATCCTGTGGAACGGCCTAAACGGTTGCCAACAGGATGGCGAAGCGTGACCGCAACAGTTTCTTCCCCGGAGGATTTGCTGGCTCAATTAGTAGCCCCTCTGGGGGTAGTGTTGAGCCCGGAACAACGGGCGCAATTTAAGGTCTATCGGGAACTGCTACAGCGGTGGAACCGCCGGATAAACTTAACCGCAGTAGTGGCCGACGAAGCCGTTGTACGGCGCCATTTTGCAGATTCCCTGACCTACCTGCGGCCTTTGGGCTTGGAAGACTCCCCCGCGGGTGGCCGGCTGGTGGACGTGGGGACAGGGGCAGGTTTCCCCGGGTTACCGCTAAAAATTTGCCGCCCTGTGCTGCAAGTAACCCTTCTGGACGCAGAACGTAAACGCATAGAATTTCTACGTTTCCTCTGCCGTCACCTGCACCTGACGGGAGTAGAACTGCTCCTGGGCCGGGCGGAAACTTGGGGACAAGATACCCGCTATCGGGAACAGTTCGATTGGGCGGTGGCCCGGGCCGTAGCCCCCCTGGCCGTGCTGGCTGAGTATTGCCTGCCTTTTCTGCGCCTGGGAGGACGTTTTGCTGCTTCCCAGGGAGGGAAGGTGACTCCTGAACGAAGGACTGTACAGGCAGCGCTGGAGAAGTTAGGAGGGGAATGGGTCGGCGAATACCGTGTGCCGGATTCCCTGACGATGGATGCGGAGAAGCAAGATGAAGTTCGGGAACGCTGGGTAGTAGTTATCACCAAAGTTGCTCCTACCCCGCTGAAGTATCCCCGACGGGTGGGAGTTCCGGCCCGCCGTCCTCTGGCCTAACCGGCAGGACCGGCCGGTCCCATTGGGGTAAATCCTGCGGAACGGATAACTATGGGCGAAATACGAGCCCACGTGTACATCTCCGGGCGAGTACAAGGAGTACTGTTTCGGGACAGCCTGCGGTGGTTCGCCCGCGAACAGGGGGTAACCGGCTGGGTGCGTAACTTGCGAGACGGACGGGTGGAGGCGGTTATCGAAGGGCCCCGGGAGGCGGTGGAGAAAACCGTACGCTGGTGCTATTATGGCCCCCCTCGGGCCCGAGTAGAGGACGTGCAGGTCGAGTGGGGTCCCTCCCGCCACGAATTTAACGACTTTCGGATTGTGTGGTAGGCGGGAGTGGGCTACGGCTATTCCGAGGCCTCTAAATATAGCCGTGCCAGAGTCGAAGGGGTCACTGGAACATATTCTTTCCCCAACCGTTGGACCACCTGCTGCAGTACCGAGGGGGTGTCCGTCCAACTGAGGGCCATCACATGCAGGAAGGCGGGCCGCTGGACAGGAGTGGCCGCCTGGATTTCCCTCTGCAGCCAAGATACAGCGGTTTCCCTGCTTCGCTCTGCCACCTCCGAGGGTGAAGCCCAGGGCCGCCAGCGGGTGAGGCAGTGAAATACGGGCACCCCTTCCAACCGGTAGTTGGCCCGTTCGTAAGTCATCCCTTCGTGCCGCCCCAAATCGGCCAGGATGCCCTTCAGTCCGGGCAGCCCGCGCACGTAACGGCGCAGCACTTCTGGATGAGGCGGCTCATTCCAACCACCGTTGTGCAGGGCGAGAAGGCTCAGGCCCAAGCGCTGCATGGCCGTCCCTGTCCGGCGCAGGAACTCCCCCCAAACGGCCTCGGGATGTGCACAGCGGGTCGCAAAATGAGGGGTGATAACGTAACTCAGGCCGGACCCGGCCGCGAAAAACTCATCTTGGGGCGTGGCCTGTTCCACGTACCACTGGAGCACGGCTGGCATAGCCTCGGCCAGCAACGGCGTCAGGCTCCAGCCGATAGGTACTTGTCCCCGGGCGGGGTCTTCCCACACCTCCCGCTGCCTCCACTGCCAGTACCAGAGGGCATCCCCGCTGTCCACCACGTTAAGGGAGAGGTACACCTTGTGACGGTCAAGGGTTGTCTCCGTCCCCTCGGAGGGAGGACAACCAAGGGCTTCCGACGGCACCCGCACAGCGGAGTGAACGGTGAGGTTGGTGCAAAACTCTGTACCTAAGGTGTACTTTCCGTAGGCCGAGGCGAGGGCCACCCCCTCATACTCGGTCAGGCCCCGCGGAGGGTCACCGTAGGCCCACCAACCCAACACCGCGCCGTTGGGCGGAGCCCCGGCCAAAACCCTTTCCGTAAACTGTCGTTCCGCGGCCGGGTCAGCCGCCGGATGGGGCGGGTCCCTTTCGCCGCTGGTCCAAAAGAGGAAGGCCCCGAAAGCCACCTCGTAATCTAAGGCGAAGGGATGGTCGGAATCCGGATATTCGTGGGCCAGCAGGTGGAGGTTAAGACGGGGCCCCAGCGTGTCCCAAGCCCAACGGTAGGCATCCACGTTGCGCCGCCAACGGCCCCGCAAATCGTGCACTACGGGCAGTCCCCAGCGTTCTTGGAGGGCCGGCGAAGCAATGACTGCTCGCTCCAAACCCGCCAACATCGCCGCCACATTCACCGTGGCCGGTACTTGCGGGTCGGGTACTACTGTGCCCCGAATTGCGGAGCGAAACTGCGCCAGAAGTTCCTGGGGTCCCGCTATCCGCCGCTCCTCCCCGGTGTAACCTTTCGCCTGCAGCCACCGCAGCCACTCCTCGTCCCAGGGGGAGTTAAGTACGTACACTTGCGGCTGCTGACGGTTGACCACCCCTTGCAGCGAAAGCACCGCCCGCTTAACCTCTATCGGCTGCCCTCGCAGGTCAATGACCAGCAAGTGCTCCGCTGGCGGCTGTGGTGGGTGGGGCAGAGTTCGTTCCCCTACCAGCGTCCCTCCGAAAAGAGTTAGTACCAGTACGCTGCCCATTGGGGAGAACCCCCCTCACCCATCCTGCCAGGTAACGGGAACCCGGTCGGTGACCAGGGGATTACAATCCCCACCGCTCATTGATTTCCCGCTGATAGCCTTCTACCTGGCCGGAAATCACGTCTGCTACCTTTACTGCTTGACCGCAGTAGGCCGATTCGTAAATGGCCTCACCGATGGCCTTGGCTTTGAGTCCTTCCTCCGCGTCAATCTCCGGGGGGCGTTCCGTAGCCAGGGCATCAATGAAGTCGTAAACCTCCAGCACTACCCCGTCCGTGAAGCCGTAGGGGAAAAGCCGCTGGCGTTCCTCCTCCGACAGGGAACCTAAGAACTCGTCAATTACCTCCCGCATGGGTTTCACCGTGCCATCGGCCAGTTTCCATTCCGCCTTTCCGAAGGGACCGTGGAACACGTCTCCGTAGTCCACCAGGGCTCCTTTGCTGCCGTAGGTGACGAGGTTGGTGAAACTGTGGGCCCGAGCCACACCGGTCCAACTCCACACCCCCACCAAACCGCTTTCAAAGGTCAAAGTCGCTACCCAGGTGTCCTCCCGGGCATCTGGCACCACCCTGCCCTCCTTGAGGTGGGGATGTTCCTCCCATTGGGTCACCTGGGCATAGACCGTGTCCACCTCCCCGTAGAGGTAGCGAATGGTGTCGCAGAAGTGGGCCCCACTGTCCAGAACCAGGCCACCGCCCCCGAAGAACTTATCTACTCGCCAGTGCCAGGGATGCTCAGGGTCAGGAAGGTGATAGCCGGCGTGCTGGGCGAAGAATAGGCGCGGTTCGCCAATGAATTGAGCGGTGTTGAGGCCCCAATGGGCCGCCCGTTGGCAGGGGCCCCGACGGATGTTTTCCGCCGTAGCGGCTATTTTACCCCTGCGCCGAGCCGCCTCGATGATGGCCTGAGTGGCCTTTACAGTCACCCCGATGGGCTTTTCAATGAGCACGTTCACCCCTGCCTCTAAGCAGGCTACCCCAACCAGGTGATGCAAGTGATGGGGAGTAACGATGTCCGCTCCATCCAAGTCCTCCGCTTGGAGCAGGGCCTCCACCTCCGTGTACACCCGCGGCCGGGTGCCCTGCCAGACCTCCGTGCGGGCAGCGAATTCCTCCGCCCGCTCCCGCACCGGATCGCACATCGCCACCAGCCGAAAGCGGTCGGGTTCCTTTTCGTGCACCTGCTGATAGCCGCGCAGATGCCCTTGGGCCATTCCTCCGCAGCCGATGATGGCCAGTTGCAAGGGTTCCTTAGACATCTCCCTTCTCGCTTTCCGTGAAATCCAATGGCGACCCCATAGGGGTCACTTGGCTGCGGATTGTAGCACAATTCTCCCCCCTCGTCAACCCCGACCGGCAGTTGTTGACCCCAAATTGCGGTGCCACCATTTCAATTTACTTTATACCCACCCTCACCATTGGCTCACCGTCCTGGGCCTATGAACAAGGGAGCGAAATGTTTGAGATAGCCCTCTGCCGTGTTGAACCCGCCGACTATTTCCGCGGGGAAACAGTGGTAAATGAAGGAACCCAGTAGGGCATGTGCTAAACCCAACACCCACAAATTGCGGTACTTGAGGAAATGCAAGCAACCGATGACGCCGAAGGCGAAAGAGGCCACCACTAAATAGGGGTTGGGCAGGTGGACAACTCCGAAGAAGAAAGCGCTCCAGACGGCGGGAGTGAAGTCCTCGGAAAAGGCCGCCCGCAGCCGAACGCACAGGTAACTTTGCAGGAGGAACTGCTGAAACGTCCCCCAGGGCACGTAGCCCAGCAGCATGAGGACGAACTTCCGGCTCCAAGGGCTCCGTCCCAAAATTGTCCCCGTAGCCAGCAGCAGCACAATTAACAGGCCCGCCAACAAGCCCATGCTCTTTGCCGCCGGCCAAAACGTATCCCCCCGTATGCCCATCTCTTTCAGCGTCACCCGCCGCCGCCAGAGGGAAAAACTCATGTACACGAAAAGCATCAACAGGGTCA
>DTZQ01000440.1 GCA_012961305.1 Armatimonadota bacterium
CCCTCGCTTCTGGCCGTTGTAGCCGTTAGAAAATACCTTCAAGGGCCATTTCGCTTTCCGTCTTCCGTCATTATACCTCATCAGCCCTGCTCTGTCAACCTTCCCCAAGGGGAAATAACGCGAGTTGGGCCGAGGGGGTTCAGAAGGGGCAGATTTGGGATGAGTAAAACGGAAGCGCCGGAGAGGTGTTTCCCTCCAGCGCTTCCCATTTCAGGCGTTCCCCAATCAGTTTCGTGGTATTTTTTCCAACGAATTGGGAAGGAGAAAAGTTCCTGCGGGCGAAAATTTAACTGGGAACTTTTGGTCGGGGGAGATACGATTTTATCATTGGGTTGGCAAGCGGGAGGGAATCATGCACGCTACCATGGGTTTGACCGGGATAACCAGGGGCCTTTCCGAGTCTTTCATTATTGCCCGTCATGAATTGCGCCGCCTGCTGCGCAGTGCCACTTACCGGTGGATGGCTTTGGCCTCGCTGGGCCTGCCTGTGGGCATGATTCTGTTGGTGTCTTTCACCGGAGGCATCGCCCGGCAGGACGCACGGCCCCTGCTGTTAGGCTTGGCCATTGGTCAACAGGCTCTGCTCCTGAGTTTAGTGGCCGTATGGACGGCCCGGACGGTGCACCGGGACGCAGCGGAAGGGCATCTGGAGCACCTCCTACTCACCCGCTGCTCTGTGCGGGACATTCTGCTGGGCAAATACCTGGCGGCGCTGGGGGGCGGACTGGGCCTGGTGGCAGTGGCCTTGCCCTGGTATTTGGGACTGGCCCTGCGGGCTGGCGACCTGTTGACCCTGGGGTTGGTGCTGCTTACCTGGGGAGTGGGCATAGGGTTGGCGGCGGCCTTTGGCCTGGATGCCATCGTGGCCACGGAGGGCAGCAGTTCGGCAGTAGTGCAGGCGCTAGTCAAACGCCTGGGCCAGAGATTGGCCCCCTGGCTGCCCTTATTGGGAATGGTGTTCGTGCCCTTTAGCATCCTTTTGGGCCTGCTGTCCTCGTTGTCAACCAGCGGCGGCTGGCATGATTTCTGTGCCTTTATGGGGATACTGCTCTTCGCCCTGGTGGCTCTGCCCACGCCTTTCACTCCTTTAGGGGCTTTGTTCTACACCTGGATTCCCTTAATCGGCTTGGTGCTCATCTTTTACGCTCTGGCCTCCCTGGGGGTCAACTTGTGGCTGGCCCGGCGGCTGCTGCGGCACACCTTAGAGCGGGCCGGAACCCTGGATTCCCTGATACACTTTGCTCCCCACTCTTCTTTAGTGCAGCAGATGACGGGACTGGAAGCCCAACTGCACCGGGCGGTAAAGCGGCAGCGGGAGTTGGACCGCTGGGAGCAGGAGGGGCGTTCCCGGCCGCCTCGCCTCCGCCGGATGGGGGAAGCCGAGGCCCGGCAGCGGGAACGCTGGCGGCGGCTGCAGGCCCATTCCTGGAGCCCGGTTTACCTTCGGGACGTAGGCACCCATCCACCCAGCACCTGGCTGACCCTGACCTGGTGTGCGGCGTTGGGCATTGCTGTGGGTGGGGTGCTGCCCATGTGCGGCGCCCAGAAAGCCTTCCCCGGAGGAGTACGGTTCGTAGTGCAGGCCTCGCTGCTGTATCTCATCCTCCAGCCCATGCTCTTGGCGGCGGCCTACGGCGCCCGGGAGCGAGAGTGGCGGACTTGGTCGGACATTCTGCTGACCCGGCTGACCAACGAGGACATCCTTTTGGGCAAGATTTTCGCCGCTTTGCGCCCCGTGCTGTGGGTGGGGGTGGTCCTGTGGGGGGTGAACTTGCTGATGGCCGCCGCGGGAGGGCTCAGCGGCTTGGACATCCTTTGCCTGACCCTGGCCTTTGTCATTTACCCCTTTGCCTACACCGCCTTGGCCCTGTACCTGTCCCTGCAGGTGAGAACGGTATTTACGGCGACCCTCTCCGCTCTGGGCCTGCTGTTTCTGCCCCTGCTGGGTCGGGGCCTGTTGGGCCCCCTATTTGGCCTCGAGGTAGTCCGGGCCCTGGGAATATTCAGCCCCTTCGTGGCCACAGCCACGGGCCTACAATATGGGCCGGGGGTGGACCACCTCAGTCTGTCCGTTGGGGACCCTGGAGTGTGGCTTTTGTCCCTGCTGGTGCACACGGTGTTAGGCTGGGGCGTTTACCTCCTGGCCTTGAGCGGCCTGCGCCGCTGGGTGGGGGAAAGTTAAGGGGTTAGGATTTCCCGCAGGAATTCGTAGTCGGCCCGCAGGGCAGATTCCTTTTCGGGGGCCGATAGGCCCTCCTGCTGGGTGCCCCGACGAACGAACTCGATTTCCAGGTAACCTTCAAATCCCACCTCGCCCAGGGCCGCCACCAGTTGACGGTAGTCCACGTCTCCCGTGCGCAGGTCTGCGCGGCGGAAGGAGCCGTCCGGCTGGCGCTGCACGTTTTGGGCGTGCACGTTGAGGATGTGTTGGCCCACTCGCCGAATGCCCTGCCCGACCACGGCTGTATCCTCGCCCTGAACTATCTGGTAGTTGAGGCCCAGATTGTCCCGCCCCACCCGCTCCAACAGCCGCTCGGCACCTTCCAGACGGTCAGTGAGGGTATTCTCGTGCCGCTCCAAAGCGACGGCAATGCCGTGCTCCGCAGCTTGATTACACAGGGTTTGCAGGTTGCGCACGGAGAGTTCCCACACCGACTCGTCCGCCCGCTCGCTGCCGACCTGGCCGGCCCAAACCCGCACCAGCCGTGTGCCTAAACCTCGCGTCACTTGCAAGACTGCCTCAGCCTCAGCGGCGAAATCCTCTGCCGTGCTGCGCAGGTAGGAGCCGAACATGGCCACGGCTAACCCGCGCTGGTCAATCTCCTCCCGAATGCGGGCTATCTCCTCCGGGGTGGGATTTTCCGGCAGGTGGGGTGGCTGGCCCCACAGTTCTATTCCGTCGAAACCAATGGCCGCGGCTAAGTCCAATACTCGCGGTAGCGGCCATTCTCGATAGGCAATGGTACACAGACCTACTTTCATGATGAATTGTTTGTATCTAACCCCCCTCCTCTGCCAAGTTCTCGGGGGAGTTTTACCGGACCAGCAGCAAGGTCCCATCGCCTGGTGCCAACTGCAGGGTGAAAGTCGGCCCGTCCTCGCTGGACGCCAGAGCCAGAGGTTGATGCTCTCCGGTCAGTTTGGACAGCCGGGAGACGGCGGCGAGGTTCGGCTGCAGGGTCACCTGTACTTGGACGGGTTCGTCATGGTTGCGATTGACCAGAAACAAATACTGCTGCCCTGCTTCGTCCGTCAGTTCTCCCAGAACTAACTCTCCCCCGGTGACCTTGCGCACCAGGGCCTTTTCCGGCTGGGCGGAAGCCCCTTCGGGTATCGGCGGGGTGTGATAAACGGCCCGCGAAGTCAGACGCAGCAGGGTGGGGCCCAGGTGCTTGACCTCAGCATTGATGCGTTGCACCATCCAATAATGCTCCGTGCGCTCGCCGGTGGGGGAAAGGATGCCGTGGCGGTAGTTTGCATGGGCGGGAGTCCAATAGGTGAAGTACAGGAGGCCCTTGGCCCCGTAGGCCAGCGCAGAGTACACCTGCCAGCGCAAGTCGCCTTCCGAGGGGTCCCGATAGCCGCCGTGGGGCGTGCTGAGCAAGATGTACCAAAATGGCACTCCGTGGCGCAAAGAGGCTCGGCGGATGATTTCGAGGTTCAGGAAGAAATCAGGACGGTCATGGTCCTTCAGCAGGGCGTAATGGTCGTAGGAGAGGACGCGCGGCTTGACCGTGGTGAGAAACTGCTCTACATGTTCTTCGTAAGTTTCGTTGCCCAACTGTTCCTGCGTAGCGTAGGTGGGAAACAAGTTGATGTAGGGTACACTGTGGGGGGCTTTAGCCAAGAGGTACTGGTTCACGTGAGCCAAGGCGGGAAAATCGCGGGAGTGGGGCTCATCCTTCAGGTAGAACCCGAAAAAGGCGGGATGCTGAGCCCATTGGGCTACGGCCGCGTCAAGGCCGGGGTCGGTCTCTGCTCCGGGATTGCGCACCGCCGCTGACACGCGGGGGTCGGCCACCAAACATTTCAGACCGAAACGATGGGCCAAATCCGGGTCTCCATTGAAGACCAGGGTGAAATGGCACTCCGCGATTTCCGCGTACCGCTCCGGCGTCTGTTCGTTCGCTGGCGGTCCTACCCAGTAACTCAAGGGAAAAAAATCGTAGGGCACTTTCCCTTCCCCCGAGGCGGTGGAAATCACGCCCACCAGCGCTCCTACCAACCAAGGAAACGGTCGCATGAGAATTCTCCAACGGGCAAGGTAACTGCTCAGCCCTCACCCCCTAATCCTGCTCCCATCCCCAAAAGGCCTCCTCGTCCCCCGTCCCTCGTCCCAACGGAGACTCAGGCACTTTAGCGCCGTCACAGTTCGCCCTCGGTTGGGGTAATCCTCCCGCCAATTAAAGGGGGGGCGGGAAAAATTCCGTTTTCCCTCCTTCGCAGGCAGGAAGGTGCGTTGGGGTGGCGAATTTACGGGAAAATCTATGGGCAGGAAGGGAGCAAAACCATGAACCACATTTTCGTAACTGGGGCTACGGGCCGGGTAGGCACCAATTTGGTCAAGGCCCTGCTGGAGCGGGGCTATCGGGTGCGCAGCGGCGTGATGCGCGAGGACCCCAAGCGGGAGAAACTCCAGGGGTTGGACACCGAAGTAGTCGCAGCCGACCTGACCGATCCGCAGGCCCTTGACCGCGCCGTGGAGGGCGTAGATGCGGTCATCCACACCGCTTGTGTCATGGGCCGGCCGTCGAGCATGTCCCGCTCCGAGTACTTCGACATTAACGTTAAAGGAACCTTTTACCTCTTGGATGCGGCTTCCCGCCGCGCCGACCGTCTGGCCAAGTTCGTGTACATCAGCAGCGATTCTGTCTATCCGGCCGCCTATGACCCCTGCTACACCCCGGTGGACGAAAACCACCCCAAGCGGCCCTATGACGATTACATGCTCATCAAAAACCTCTGTGAGCAAATGGTTCTGGAGGCCTGGCGGGAGCACGGCTTGCAGGCGACCATTCTGCGTCCGGGGGCCATTGCGGCGGGAACGGAAATACTGAACAACTGGACCGCCGGATTGGTCCGGGCCCTGATGGAACGGGCCGCCCGGGCCAAACGGGGCCCTCTTTACCTTCCCCATGACCCCCAGCCGTGGGCTTCCCTGTTTGCCCAGGTGGAAAGCCCCCAGACGATGGTCGTCCCCCGGGACCCGGAAGGGCGACCCTGGCTGTGGCACCGCAGCGACGTGCGGGACGTGGTGCACGGCATACTGTGCGGGTTGGAAAGCGAAGCCGCCGTGGGCGAGGCTTTCAACATTTTCAGCCCCGAACCCATTTCCTTCGCCACCGCCGTGCCCTATTTGGCCGAAAAGACCGGCCAGTCCTACGTCGAATGGACGGCTCCGGTCCAATGGATTTACGCCTGTGACAACACGAAGGCCAAGACCCTGATAGGCTTTCGACCCCAGTACGACGTGTATCGCATGTTAGATGACGCCTTGGCCCTGCAGGCAGGGAAGGATATTGGGGTGATTCCGGCCTAACTTGACAAGGTTAAATTCGCCGCTCCCCAAACGAACTTAAGCCCGGCGGTATTAAAGTTAATCTTGTCGAAGAGGTCAACCATCGTGTTAGGGAGAGAGTGGTCAGCCGCCGGGCATTGGAATAGCCTCATTGGCCAGCAATGATTAAGTCTATCCGACTGCTCAGGTCGCGCAGGTAGGCTTCGCCGCCGCCACGCAGTTCCGCGGTGAGAAAGCCGGTGTAGCCCACTTCCTCCAACGCCCGCCGTACCTCCGGCCAGTTCACATCCCCCTCGCGCAGATGCACAAAACTTCCCTTCCCCAGTTTGCCCTTGAAGTCTTTCAGGTGTACCTTCTTAATCCGCGAGCCTAAGGTGCGAATCCAATCCTGGGGCCAGCCGTAAACTACCACATTGCCCACGTCGAAATAAGCCTGCACGCAGGGGCTTTCAAACTCATCTACATAGCGGGCAAATTCGAGGGGACTGAGGAGGAAGTAGTTCCAGACGTTTTCCACGGCAATGATGACCCCCAGTTCCTCGGCCAGCGGGGCGAGGGTTCGGAGGTGTTTCTGGGAGCGGTCGTAGGCGTCTCGGTAGCGGGTTTGGGCATTGACCACGGCCGGCACGAGGAGTACCGCCTCAGCCCCTAAGGCCTTGGCACTGCGCAGCGCATTCTCCACCCCCCGCAGTCCTTTTTCGATTACCTTTGGGTCGGCACTGGAGAGAGGAGCATGCCAGCCGCCGTAGATGATAGAGTGGATTTTAAGGCCCGTTTTCGCAGCCGCCGAGCGCAGGGCCGCAATCTCCTGTTCATCAGCAACTGGCGGCACCTCTATCCCCTCAAAGCCCACCTTTTTGGCCAACTGGAACCTGTCCTCCAGACTCAAGTCCTTGGGCAACATGTGCAGGATAAGGGCTTTCTTCAGGGGAGGGTCCTGAGGGCCCGCCGGGCCTTGAGGGGAGACTTTTCCCGCGGTGGAAAGTACGCCCGCGGACGCCAGTCCCAGTCCAGCCGCCCGGCCCAGAGATTGCCTGAGAAACTCCCGTCGGTTCATTGGTTGCTGCCTTTCAACTCCGGTCAGACGTCGCACAGGGCAAAAGCCCTCCGCAGGGCCTCCAAGGGGTCGCCCTTGGGCACGAACTCGTGACCTACGTAGCCCTGGTAGCCAGTTTCGGCAATGGCCCGCATCACCGCGGGATAGTAGATTTCCTGCTCCTCATCCAAATCCCGGCGCCCAGGGTTGCCTGCCGTGTGAAAATGAGCAATGTACTGGATGTTGTTGCGAATGGTGCGAATCAAATCGCCCTCCATGATTTGCATGTGGTAAATGTCGTAGAGCAATTTCACGGCCGGCGAGTTGACCCGTTTGCACACCTCCACCCCCCACCAGGTGTGGTCACACTGGTAGTCGGGATGATTAACCTTACTGTTGAGCAGTTCCAGGCAGAGAGTTACACCTTTCTCCTCAGCCGCTTGGGCCACTCGGCTCAGGCCCTCGGCCGTGATTTCAATGCCTTCTTCGTCCGACAGGCCCCGCCGATTGCCACTGAAACAGATGAGACTGGGAATCTCGTACTGGACGGCCAATTCGATGTTTTTCAGCAGTTCGTCTTCGATACGGTCGTGGTTCTCGCGGCGATTGAGACCATCGGTTAGGGAGCGGTGCCCGCCGACAATGGCAATGGCCATTCCCGCCTCCCGGATGCGGTCCCAGTACTCGCGCGGGCCCATCTCAATAGAAGCATAGCCAATGGCCGCCGCCTCCTTTATGAGTTGCTCTGGAGCAACCCCGCCCCGGGCAAAACACCACCAAGCCAGGGATTGCTTGATGCGTCCTTTCTTGGCGGGTGGGGTCTCAGGGCCCCCCTGGGCCGGAGAATGGGCCACCAGGGCCACGCCCGTCGCTCCCACCGCCGCCGTTTGCAGGAAATTGCGTCGGGTGACCAACATGCTTACCTCCTTCCTCGCAATCCAGCCATTAGGGGCCAGCCTTCGGCCCTTGGCCTTTATTATAATCTCTAACCCCAGAGATGTCAAGGGCTGATGGTCGCGGAATTAACAGGGAAAATACTCCCGTCGGGGGAAGGAATGCCCCTCACTGGACAGAATAATCCCAGAGGAGGGTAGGCCATGCAGCAACCGGAGGCCGCCGACCGTTGGTTGGAACTTTTGGTGCATCCGCCCTGGTACGACTGGTTCGGGTGGCTGCGGGTTCGGGCCGCGCGCAAATTGGCGGAGCGGGGTGACCTGCGAGCGCGGGAACCGCTGGCCGAAATATGCCAGCGGCGACGGCCCGACGGCAGTTTCGACCAGAGTACTCTGGCCCTGGAGGCCGCCTTTGCCCTGGCCGAATTGGGCGATGAGCGGGCCGTAGAGCCGCTGCAGGAGGTGCTTTACGACGAAACATTGGAGTGGTTCCACCCGCGGGCTTTGGCCGCTTTGGGTTCCATTCCCGACAAACGGGCCGTGGACGTGCTGGAACTGCTGTTGTGGCAGGAGACGAACCCCTTACGCCTGGCCCAAATCATGGATGCCCTGGCCCACATCGGAAAGTTCGCCGTGCCGGTACTTCTGGAGGCCCTGGCCGACCCGGAATACAACCGCTACGACGCGGCCAAACGGGCCCTGGTCAAAGTCGGTGAGCCGGCGGTGAAGAAATTACGCCGAGCCCTCCACAGTAACAATCCCGACCTGCGGGTGCGGGCCTTCCAAGTCCTCCAGCAGATACCCTCTCTGGCCGCGCGCGCGGCCGTGCGCCGCTACCAACGTCGCTACCGCCGAGAGCAACGCCCTCCCGTACCTCCCCTTCCCCCGCAAGCGGGGGACAGCCCCCGTACACGGGGGCGAGGGAGAAGGCAAGGGTGGAGTCAGGGTTTCAGAGGCAGTTTGTTAGTTGGTTTGGTGGTTAGTCTGCTAACGGGCCAAGCCACCGCTTGCCACCGCGATGCAACCACCCCGCCGCCAGGCCGATGCAGCAACCCCA
>DTZQ01000441.1 GCA_012961305.1 Armatimonadota bacterium
CGCGACCTCTCGCGCATAGACCTCTGGAGCGGAAGAGTCGTGACCTTTGTGGAATTGCCCGCTGGCCCGCTACGGGTAGGGGAGTGGCACCATCTGGTGGTGGCCAGTACTCCCTCGCTTTTGCGCGTCTATGTGGACGGCGTGCGCTGTGTGGTGGTTGGGGGCGCTCCCTTCACGGCCTCGGCCAACCACCTGCCGCTGCAGGTGGGAGCCTCCTCGCCGGAGGGAGAGGAGCAGTGCGCCTGCGCGGTGGACGAGGTGGCGATTTACGGGCGCGTGCTCTCGGAGGAGGATGTGGCGCGGCACATTGCAGCAATTGGCTGGGCGGAGCGGCGGGAGAAACTGCTCCGCGAGCGGCAGCGCCGCGAAGGGGAACGTCGGCGAAGACAGGAGGAGGCCCTAAGGCGACGGATGAACGACCCCCAACTGCTGGCACGTGGCCAGAGCCGGGTGTATCAGGGTGAGTACCTGAGGGCCATCAGTCTGCCCCTGGGCGGCATCGGCACGGGCGTCATTCAAATCAACGGCCGGGCTGAGCGCCACGCCTGGCAGATTTTCAACAACTTCGAGTATGCATTTGTGCCCCACAGTTTCTTCGCCGTGTGGACGCGGGTTGCGGGGAGGGAGCCTCTGGTGCGGGCACTGCAGACCTCGGCGGTGGGGCCGTTTCCTGCGATGGAGAGCCTCACCTTCCGGGGCGAATATCCCTTCGGCTGGTACGACTTCGCGGACCCCGACCTGCCCTTAGCCGTACAACTGGAGACCTTCAACCCGCTGATTCCCTTGAACACCCGGGACTCCGCCCTTCCCTGTGCCGTGTTCAACCTGACCGCGGAGAACCCTGGTGACCAGCCGATAGAGGTGAGTTTCTTGGCCACGCAACAGAACGCCGTAGGCTTCACTGGCCGGGGAGAAATCCAGGGGCGGTCGTTCGAGGGCTACGGTGGCAACGTGAATCGCGTGCTGCGGGAGGAAGGGGCGACGATTCTGCACCTGACTTCGAACCTGTCGCCCGACGCGCCTGCCTACGGCGACTTGGCGTTGGCGGCGCTGAGGGGGGAAGCCACGTTTACCGCGGCCTGGGAAGGTCTGGAGGCCCTGCTCAAGGATTGGGCCCCCGACGGCACGCTGAGCGGTTCCGACAGCGCTGGGCCCTCGCCCGCAGGTCAGACCTTAGATGGCGCGCTGGCGGTAGCCTTCACCCTCCAGCCCGGCGAGCAGCGGACTGTTTCCTTCGTGCTGACCTGGCACTTCCCCAACGCTCAGCACGGCAGCCGCGGCTGGGGGGGAAAGGGCAATCGGTACGCGAACTGGTGGCCCGATGCGCTGAGTGTGGCCCGCGAACTGAAGGAACGCCTCCCGGAACTGACGCGCCTGACGCGGCTGTACCACGACACCCTCTACGCTTCCAATCTGCCCTACTGGCTGCTGGACCGCCTCAGTTCGCAGGTGGCTGTGCTGCGCAGCAAGACGTGCTTTTGGACGCAGGAGGGCTATTTCGGGGGCTGGGAGGGCTGCCGGCCGGACCAGGGCTGTTGCTTTGGCAACTGCGCCCACGTGTGGCACTATGCCCAGGCCCAAGCGCGTCTGTTTCCCTCAATCGCCCGCCTTATGCGCGAGCAGGCGTTCCGCTTTCAGCGGGAGGAGGGTGCCATTCCCTTCCGCCAGCCGCGTTTCGGCATCGCTGCCGATGGACAGTTGGGCGAGGTTCTGGAGGCCTATCGCGAACACCTGCTCAGCCCCGACCGTACCTGGCTCGACCAGCACTGGCCGCATATCCAGAAGGCGCTGGAGTTCGCCATCACCACTTGGGACTCCGACGAGGATGGGGTGCTGGCCGGAGCGCAGCACAACACCTTAGACGGCGAACTGGGCGGTTCAACTTCGTGGATGGGCACGCTGTACCTGGCCGCACTGGCGGCGGCGGAGAGGATGGCGGAACTGGAAGGCGACCCTGCGGCGGCGCGACGCTACCGGCGCATCCGCGAAGCGGGTGCCCGCAAGCAGAACGAAACGCTGTGGAACGGCGAGTATTACATCCAAATCCCCGACCCGGAGCCGCGCGAGGATTACGGCAACGGCTGCCACATTGACCAAGTGCTCGGCCAGTGGTGGGCGCACCAGTTGGGATTGGGGTGGCTGTATCCGCCGGAACGGGTGCGCACCGCACTACGGTCGCTGCTGAAGTACAACTTCCGCGACAACTTTCGCGGCATTCCTCAGCGGCCCCGCAAGTTCGTGGACGACGAGGACGCGGGAATGCAGATGATTACCTGGCCGCAGGGAGACCGACCGGCCCCCTGCATGCGGTACGCGGACGAGGTGATGACCGGCTTCGAGTACGCCGCGGCGGCGACCATGGTACAGGCAGGCCTGCTGAGGGAAGGGTTGATGGTGGTGCGAGCCGTTTACGAACGCTACGACGGCCGTTTGCGGACCGGACTGTCGGGAGCCGAAAATGGGAGCGCGGCCTGGGGCTACAGCGGCAACCCGTTCGGCGACGATGAGTGTGGCAAGTTCTACGCCCGCGCGATGAGCGCGTGGTCGCTGCTGCTGGCCTCTCAAGGCTTCCTTTACGACGGCCCGGCGGGACGCCTCGGCTTCAAACCTCTCTGGAAGCCCGAAGACCACGTTTCCTTCTTTACCGCCGCCGAAGGCTGGGGCCTGTACACCCAGAAGCGCAACGACCGGGGCCAGACGCATCGTCTTGCGGTGAGATACGGACGGCTGAGGCTGCGGGAGTTGGTCTTTGAGGTGCCACCCAACGCTCGGCCTACCCAAGTAAACGTGCAAGTGGAGGGGCGGAAACGGTCGGCGACGTTCGCCTGGGAGGGCAGGGAACTGTGGGTGACGCTGGCCGAGCCACTGGTGCTCGAAACCGATGCATGGTTGCAGGTCGAAGTGTTCCTCGAATGAAGTGGAGGAACCTACATCGAGTGGTATCTGCCCTGGCTCCTCCTGGCGCTGGCCGGCGGACCGAGTAGGTTGGGGGTATTCGTTCACCGTCGAGGGCGCAGGGAACGCAAAGAAATATTTGGAATTCGAAAGGGGAGAACTTATCTCACTCATCACGCCTCAGGCATCAAGACTGCCGCTGGCTAAAATTGACGCCGGAGAATTATCCTCCGGCGAGTTGCGGTAAACGAATACGGGACGAGATAAGGAAATCCCACCCAGCAATCGGGAGGAGCGAACCATGTCCCAGGAGGATTGGCTCAACCGCGTGCAGGAAAGGGAGCGCACCGATGAAGCCCGCATCATGCATCTGGAAATCCTGTTGGAGGGCCAGGCCATCTCCCATGTGGGCCTACGCCTGCGGGAGGTCTGGCTCTGCGGCTGTCGGACGAGGGTCGGCAGCATCGGCGGAGTGGCAACTGAGCCGGAATACCGCCGCCGGGGGCTGGCCACCCGGCTGATGGAGCGGGCCATTCGCCGGATAGACGAGGAGGGGGGCGACCTGATGTTGGTCTCCGGCGACCGGGGGCTCTACCGGCGTTTGCACTGTGTCCCGGCAGGGAAAATTCACCGCGTTCGCCTCTCGCGGGCGGAGGCGGAAGGGCTGCATCGGCCGGGGCTGGAACTGAAAGTGGCGGAACCGGCGGACTTTCTGGACTTCGTTGCCCTTTATGAGAAGGAACCCGTCCGCTGGCACCGTTCTTGGGAGGACTTCCAATGGGGCCTGAAGCACACTCCCGCCCCGGCCTGGACGCCCACAAACGCGCTCTTAGTTCGCCGCAAAGGGGAAACGCTGGGCTATTTAATTGTGCAGGAACCGGCCAGGGTGGAGCGGGGCCGAGGGCAACGCGCTTTCCTCTCCGAATATGCTGGGGTGCGTTCCGCCCTGTTAGGGGCGGTGAGCCAACTGTTCACCCTCTATCCGGTTCCCGAGTTGGTCTTTCACGTTCCGGCCCACGACGCGGAGATGCTCTATCTTCTGGCCGACCAGGGCATCGCCTCGGAGACGAGCACCCTGCCCGGACATACGTTCAAAGTCATCAACCTGCCGCGGCTGATGGAGCGGCTGGAACCTTACCTGCAGGGGCGGTTGAGGGAGGAGGAGCGGCGGGAACTTTCCTTTCAGCAGGAGGGAGAGACCTTCCGCCTCGCCGCTGGAGGCGAAACCCTGGAATTGGCTGGCGGCGAAATCGAGCCAGTAATCTTCGGCCCGCCTGAGGGTCCCGGCATTCCCCAATCCCGGCCGTTGCCGCTGGGCGGGGGAAAGTTGCACTCCCTTCTGAGCAAGGTTTTCCCCTTGCCCTTCCCCTGGCCGGGGCTGGACACGATTTGAAGGGCAAGGGCTGATTGGTAATGGTTGACAAATTCTGCCTTTTGTGGTAAACTGGAGGTTGCGCGCCCGGAAAGGCTCCTTAAATCGAGTTCAGTGGCCCTGGAGAGGATAAGGCGGTATGAGTTCTGCGGTCAGCCTTAGGGGACGCCGGTGGGCGTTGTTCTTCTGGGTAGGCTGTTTAACCACCAGGTTACTGGGAAACCCCGGCGAGCCCCGCCCCGCGCCCGCTCCGGTTATCGCGGTAGTAGTTACAGCGGTTCCCGGCCTCGAAGGAGTGGAGGCCAGCACTGTTACTGCCTTGGCGCAGCAAGTTGCGGCCATGATACCGCGCTTGCAACCGCAATGGCGGGCTATGGTCCTGCCGGCTCTGCCTGGTGCTTCTCTGACCTTCGCTAACCACCCCAAGCCATTGTTGGCCTCTTTCCTGTCCTCGCCTGCCATCGGAGGAGTGCTGTATGCCCAGGCGACGGAGGCCGCCGACGACCGCTGGGCGTTCCAAATTGCCTGCGGAAGGGTGCCGGATGTGCACATGCAGACCCTCCGTTTGCCGGCGGAAGAGGTGCGGGACACCCTGCCCCTGGCGCTGGCGGACCTGGTGGTGCAGGTCCTAACTGAGCAGGGGAGGGAGGACAAAACAGCGGGAAATCGGAACGCGGGAGGGGGGGCTCGGTTCCCCTCTCGCTCCCCATATCCTGCCTCGGGCGGCGGGATAAAGGGTGAAGGGCAGTGGTTCTGCCACCCCTCCTTCTGGTTGCACGTTGGTTCCCAGTTGTTGGGGTTGCCCCTGAGGGGGGAGTTCTTTGGGGACCCGCGCCTACTGGTGGCCCAGTACGAGTTCACCCTGCAGGCCGGCGCGCCTCCGAATGCAGCCCGGCCGGTGCAGGTGGTCCTTAAGTTCTATCAAATCTGTGACAGTTTGCAACTGCACCTCAGATTCTCTGCGCCCACGCGCTACCTGTACCGGGGCCGAACGGCGGCCCGACAGGTAAGGGTAGATATTCCCCACAGTAGGGTGGCGAAGCCCTTGCGGTTCGAGGTCAACCGCTGTGGGTTGATTGAGGTCCGGGTGCAATCGCGGTCCCGCGGGAGCGATGGTACCCGCCTGTCGTTCCACCTCACGCCTGCGGGGAGCGTGGACTGGCTCAGTTCAGAGTCGGCTCCGGCGCTGTTCGCCCGTTTCTACAAAGGTGGTGGTCGGCGGGGCGACCGGGGACCGGTAGTTGTGGCCAAGTCGGGCAAGTATCGGGTTAAAGCGACCCAGGTGGGCACGGCCAGTTGGTACGGACCGGGCTTTCACGGGCGGCGAACGAGTTCTGGCGAGCGGTTCGACATGAACGCCGCTACTGCTGCCCACCGCACCCTGCCCTTGGGCACGCGGGTACGGGTGACCAACCTGCGCAATGGTCGCAGCGCGATTGTGCGGATTAACGACCGTGGCCCCTTCGTCCGGGGACGCATCATTGACGTAAGCCGGGGTGTGGCTCGTCGCTTGGGCTTCCATCGGAGCGGTACGGTCCCGGTGAAAATAGAGGTGTTAGAAGAGGCGGAATAGGAGTGCGGGAGGTGGGAGGGCAAATAAAATGCCAGAGATAATGCGCATCAACTTGGGTGACCGAGTGCAGATGCGCAAACCGCACGCCTGCGGAGGGAACGAATGGGAGGTCATCCGCACCGGCATGGACATCCGCATCCAATGCCTGCAGTGCGGGCGGAAAGTAATGCTGCCGCGGGCCAAATTCGAGCGGGCGGTAAAGAAGTTCACTTACCGCTTTGGAGAGGACCTCGTCCATGGCTCCTCAACCTCTTCCTGAACCCCTGCGCTTGCAGGCGGAAGTAACTGTTAGGTTGCCTTTGCATCACTGCGACGGCTGCGACGGCTGCGGACTGCGCTGCCTGGAGGGATGGGAACTGACTCAGGCGGAGTTTGCGGCCATCCTTGACTACTTGGAAACGCTGCCCCCGGAAGAGGTGCGACGGGTAGTTGGGCAGAAGAAAACGTTCGCCTGGGGTGAGGGAGAAGTCCCCGCCCGCTTCTGTCTGTTCCGCGATGTGGAACGCAACAATTGTTTCATTTACCCCGTACGACCCCTTATTTGTCGGTTGTTTGGATTCGTGGAATGGCTTCCCTGCCCCTTGGATAAGGTTCCACTCGTACTGCCTGACGGCTGGGAGATAATGCGCCGTTACGCCCAGTTTGAACGCCAACCCTGGCGGGATTGGATGGCCGTAAGCCCCCGTGCTCGGCGATTGGTGGGATGGGCGAGTGCTTGAGGGGAAGGGCAAAATGTGATACAATCCAGAACGCTTCCCCCAGCGTCGGGCCTCATGGATAGCCAAGTTGGCCGCTGAGGAACTCGTTCCCGAACCTCCTGAGGCAACCCCCCTTTTTCTCTGTGCTCAGACGCCAGGGGCACGGAGCGCAAGGTTCTCCCTACTATTGGCCAGCCCGGGGCGCCCATTGGTCCAGGCGTTTTACGTGCCGTACGGCCCCCGGCGGTCCCAGGCGGGCGTAGAGTTCTTCGGCCCACCGGTAGGTCTCCGGGCGCGGCCCGACGAAAACCAACTCCATCGGCCAGAGCAGGCCAGCCACCTGAGGCAAGTCGGTGTAGCGCAGACAGTTGAGCATCTCTATCGCCGGGCCGGTGCCGTCGGGGGAACTGGGGGCATTCTGGGTTGCCGGAGGGCGGCCCAATATTACTGCCTGCACCTGTCCTGACAACAGGGCGGCGTACAAGGCCACTGCTGCCATTTCCCCCTCTCCGGCAAGGGCCAAACGATTGCGGTCCACTCCTTCTAACTGGGCCATTGCTTCCAGGGCCCGCAGGGCGTCGTACACCCGCATACTGGCCACCGTGCGGCCAATCAGCGCCGCGGCACGGCGCACGTGCCAGTCCAACTCCGGCCCCCAGGCCGTTTCGCCCGTCCCCCGCGGCTCCACAATGGCCCGGGCCCAGCAGTTGTCCAGGCCGTTCAGGAAGTTTTCGCTGGCCAAGCGGGGCTCGCGCGGACGGCGCAGCATAACCACCGTCGGAGCCGGACGGGCCGCTTCCTGAGCCAAGAGCAGCCGTCCGTGCAGCCGCCAACCTTCCTCGGAAGTGAAGCCAAAGCGACAGCCCCTCCAGCCGCCCGTGTCCAACTCCATCTCCACCTGGACCTCCAGGTCACAGGGGGTTGAGGGAAAGGCTCCGAAGGTCTTTTCCCGCAGGGCGGCTATTAGTTGCTCCCGTTGCGCCCGCAACGCTGTCGCATCAGGTATCTTCGGCGGCGAAGCGAGGGACACGAAATCGTCCTGGATGGTGGTGGTGCGGTCGTCCGGCGGGGGATCGGACACGTACACCCGCAAGTTTTCTGCTGGCTCCTGAGCGGCCGGCGACTCGTCTAAGTCGCCTACTTCCTCCGGGGACACCTCTTTCCCCTGCAGGTGCCGGACGAACCAGGCGAAAATGGCCCGGCGGGAGCGTTCGTGGTAGGAGTGGGGACCTGGCGTCTCCACCAGTCGGAGGTTCTCCCCGGCTCCTAACAACTCGTAGAGTCGCTTCAGGCGGGTGTAAACCTCGCGGATGGAAGCGATGGTGAAAATGGCATCTCGGTCGGAGGAAGCAATGAGCAACGGACGGGGAGCGATGAGCGCTCCCACCTCAATCAAGTCCCAACGGTAGGTATTAAGGGGAAACATGCAGTCGCAGTGGCCGTCCAGGGTTCGTTCGCAAATGTGAGAGGCAAAAGTGGCGGTGCCGCAGACTGGAGCCACTACCTTCACCCGCTCATCGGCCGCGCCCAACCACCAACTCATGGCTCCCCCACCGGAAATGCCGGTGACCCCCAGCCGCGTTCCCTCCACCTCTGGGCGCGACTGGAGCAGGTCGAGGGCCCGGATGCCGTTCCACAACTCCACCCCGGCGGGGGTATATCCCCGACTGTACCAGTGAAACCAGCCTTCGTAGTAAGGCCCATGGTGGTAACCCCGCACTTCGCCCAACTGAATGGTCTCCACAATGAGGGCCACGAAGCCCAACTGGGCGAATTTGCGGGGATGGGCCTGATAGTGGACCTTCTGGGTTTCTGAATGGCCGCACACGTAGAGCACCCCCGGCGCCGGAGCGTCCAGCGGGTCGGGCAAGTAGAGGTTGGCCACCACGTAGAGACGGGGCAGACTCTCGAAATAGAGCCGTTCAATGCGGTAGCCGGGCCGTTCCAGCCTGCCTACCACCCGCACATTGAGGGGAGGCCGCTCCGGTTGGGCCAGGTACTCCGTCAGGCCCATCATTTCATAATACTGGGCCAGCCGCCGGGGACGCTCACGTTCCCAGGTCGCCGCATCAGTTAAATCCCTCAGGGCCCGCCGGGTAATCCGCCGGGCCTCTCGGCACAGGTATTCCCGAATGGTCATGGAGGACCCCTTTACGCAAAAGATTTCGCTAATATGGCTATCATTATGATTGACCTCCTTAATTTCGGTCACCCCTCAGGCGAAAGTTTCGGCCTGTTCCATGACTCGCAGAAAACGTTCGTAGGCGGCGTCCCAGGCTTCCGGCTGGCGGGGTTCGTAGGTGAGGAGGTCAAAGGAACGGCGGATGACCTCTCGGGCCTCCGCGTGGGAACCAACTTCCCCGCGGGCGAGGGCCTGAATCATCACGTTTCCAATGGCTGTAGCCTCCACCGGGCCAGTGACTACGGGCCGCTTGGTGGCGTCGGCGGTGAACTGGGAGAGGAGTGTGTTTTGCGAGCCTCCGCCGACGATGTGAATGACTTCCAACCGTCGGCCCAGCACTGCCTCTAATTTCTCCAGCACCCAGCGGTACTTCAGGGCCAAACTCTCCAGCGCACAGCGGACAATGGCTCCTTTGGTCTTCGGCGCCGGCTGGCCAGTCTGCTGGCAGAAGGCGCGAATGCGGGCCGGCATGTCTCCCATGGGGAGAAAAGAGGTGTGGTCGGGTTCCACCAGGGCCAGGAACGGCTCCGCCTCCGCCGCCATCTGGGTCAGTTCCGAGTAGGAGTGCTCCTCGCCCGCCCGGGCCCAGGTGCGGCGGCTCTCCTGCACCAACCACAGGCCCATGATGTTCTTCAGGAAGCGGATGGTGCCTCCCATTCCCCCCTCGTTGGTGAAGTTGAAGGTCAGCGCTGCCTCGTTGATGATGGGTTCGGTCACTTCCACGCCCATCAGCGACCAGGTGCCGGAACTGATGTAGGCCCAGTTTTCCCCTTCCGCTGGCACCGCGGCCACCGCCGAGCCGGTGTCGTGCGCCGCCGGGGCCACAACCGGCACCGCACCCAAGCCCACCTCTTCAGCCACCGAAGGCCGTAGGTCTCCCAGCACCGTGCCCGAGGGCACCACCTCCGGCAGAAGGTCTGTGGGCAGGCCCATTCGCTCCAATAGTTGCCGCGCCCACTCCCCGCGTACTGTTTCCCTCATCCCTCCCCGGGGGTCGTAAAACTGGGTCGTAGTGGCGATGCTGAACTCGGAAACCCTCTGGCCGCTGAGCCAGAAGTGGAACAGGTCAGGCATCATCAGCAGCGTCTCGGCCACCTCCAATAGCGGCGAGTGCTCCACCTCCATGGCCAGCAGTTGGTAGAGGGTGTTCAACTGCATGAACTGGATGCCGGTGCAGGCGAAGATTTCCTCTCGCGGAACGCGACGGAAGGCTTCTTCCAACATGCCATCGGTGCGCTTGTCCCGGTAGTGATAGGGGTTTCCCAGCAACACGTGGCCGCGCCCCAGCAGGCCAAAATCCACGCCCCAGGTGTCCACCCCTATGCCTGCAAAGTCGGGACCGTACTTCCGGACGGCCAGCCGTAGGGCTTGCTTAACTTCTTCCCACAACCGCAGTACGTCCCAGTGCAAACTGTCTAACAGCCGCACCGGGCCGTTGGGGAAACGATGAACTTCCTCCAACTGGAGTTTCTCTCCGTCGAACAGTCCTACCAGTCCCCGGCCGCTCTCCGCGCCGAGGTCTAAAGCCAAAAATTTCCGCCTTTCAGCCATCGGTGCCTCCTTCGTCTGACCTTGCTGGCGATTGAGACCGCTATTTAGGTTCGGCGGGCGGGGAAGGATTCCTCCTACGGTGTTACCTTTCCCCCAACCACAGCGGGTTGCTCCAGGCCGCTGTCCCGTCGGCCCGAATGCACTCGACCCGCAGGTACTTTTCTTTCCCTGCGGGCGTGAACTCCGCCCAGGAGAGGGGCCGACCATCGAGGGAAGTGAAACTTTCGCCGCGGGAGCCATCAGCAATGAAGTTGATGCTCCGCGATTTGGACGCTTGAGCGGTGATGCTCTGCTCGCCCATGCGAATCGCCTCAATGGTCGGGCCATTGCTGGCGTAGAAGTGTCCCTGGCGCAGAGCCGCCAGAATGTTGTCCACCGTCAGGGCCGGAGCCTTCACCATAATCCACCCGCCGCAGGCATCGTTGGGGCGGTGGTCGTTGAAGTGCCAGTGCACATCGTCCGCGGCGATGCCCCAAACTCTGCACCCTCGGGCCAGCAGCGCGTCCCAATACACCAGCGAGTGCCCCTTGGCGATGCTGTAAAAACAACTGGTGTTATAGATTTCGAGGCCGATGTAACCCTCCAAGCGAAGCAGGTCGTGGATGGTGAGGGCAGACCAATAGGGGTGGGCCACCACGACCTCACCGCCCTTCTCCCGCACCCGGTCAATGACCTCCTGCGCCTCCAGGTCCGGCGACAGGCCCTCGGTGTCCCCAATGTTGAGCGCTACCAGGTGGTAGCCGTTCCGGGCTTCGTCGCCCTTGGCGCTCAGTTCCGCGCCGGGCAGCACCAGGAAATCAGCGGACGACAGGCCCCTAACCTCTGTCACCCGGTTGTGGTCGGTGATGAACAGAAAGTCATACCCCTGGTTGCGATAATGCTCGACGATTTGGACTGGGGACCTATCGCCATCGGAGTTGGTCGTATGGGTGTGCAAGTTGCCCTTGAACCACCTGCCCTCGATGGCGAACGGGTTCTCCAGTATCATGATGTTCCCTCCTCTCTACACCCCTGGAACGCTCCGGGCTTCCAGGCCGCGATAAGCACATGGACAAAATGCCCATCTCTCCGCTGGCTTCTCCTTTTCGCCGCCCTTTTCCCCCTTCCTCTTTCCTTCGCCATCAAGCCGATGGAACCGCTGGAGGAGATGCCGCTCGGGGAAAAGGGACTTGATAGTTCTGGGCGGGTGGGGTTGACAACTGCGCAACAATGTAGGATAATATAACCCACTTTCCATACATGAGGTAGCCAAAAGAGGAATTTAGGGGTATCCTAAAAAAAGAGAATGCAATACTTATGGGGAGGGATACCCCATGAGCAATGTCAACTGCTACCCAGAACGACTTGACCCCCTCGGCATCGTAGGTGGGATTGGTCACGAGATTGACCTCATCGGTCACATTGACCGCTTGGCGGGTCCTTACGAAGGTGTCATTTGGTGGTATAATGAATGACGGGCATGAATGGCATGATGCAAAAATTCAAACTGGACCTTGGCGAAAATCGCCTTCAC
>DTZQ01000442.1 GCA_012961305.1 Armatimonadota bacterium
GCACAGTTTGGGCACTCCAAACGGTTCACGAATTTGGGCAACGATGCATTAGGTCCCTGGCCTCACCACCCAGGGGGACTACAACCGCCTGTGGGTGTGGTATACCGCGGACCGATGGCCGTAGGTTCAATGATGAGGGTGCCAACCTGATACTCGGCCCACACGGCGCGATTGCTCGAGTACTTCACGTGCCCGTCGGCATAGCAGATGTTAACACCCCCAGTATGGGCATCGTAATTGTAGTCATGAGCCGCAATTACCCGACACGGCCACCAGTGCCAGTCGGGAATGAGCGTGGCTTGGGCATCTGACACCCACAGAGTATTGGAGGCCCGTTTCAGACGGGCGTCACTAATTCCCCGCAAGCCCCCAAAGTGTAAAACCTCATTGGCCCCGTAACTTAAGCCGGTAACCGGATAGGGCGTTGAAGGCCGCCCACCGTCACGGCCACTCCACCACCAGTTGTTGAGAGGGTCCCCATCGCTGGGGCAGACGAAAATCTGCCAGTTGCGGATGTAGGGCTGCAGCAGATAGGGGAACAATTCGCCCGAGTGAGCCCCGCTGCTACGCCAGTGAAAGGCCGGGAAGTAGCCATCGTAGTCGAGAACGTACATTAACGTGGCTTGTCCTATCTGCCGCAAGTTAGAGGCGCAACTGATTTGGCGAGCCTTCTCCCGCGCCTGCGCGAACACTGGAAACAGGATGGCCGCCAGAATCGCAATAATTGCGATTACCACTAACAGTTCAATAAGCGTAAATCCTCGCCGTAGTTTCATGACCCCAAATCTCCTTTCATACCCCCCAATGCTTCATTTTCTTCAACAATCAAGGGGAGAAAGTGGTTCCCCTCCGGGTTATGGTTCAGGAACCGATTGCCGGTCCATTTACTCAAAGAAAAACGGGCTTCGCTGGGGAAGCCCGTTCCTCGCTCAGCCTTTGGGCTTGTTAGGTGCTTCTCCAGAAAACTTTTACTCACCCGTCAGAGTTTCAGTCTACCCTTCTGCAGGAAGTGCAGGTTCCGCCTCCTCCGCACGGGTTGGGGTTTCGGCCCCTTCCTCCGCAGGGGTTGGAACTTCTGCCCCCTCCTCCGCGGGAGGTGCAGGGGTCGGAGCCTCTGCTTCCTCACCAGTTGGAGGGGGAGGGGGTGGTCCTGTTTCCAAGGGGCCTTCCACACCCGGTCCGGCTCCCGGAGGAGCCGCTGGTTTCCTGGTGGCCAGAGCATAAATCACCGCGATGACCACGATCACCAGAATTATCACGATGACCGCGGTAACTGGACTAACCTCTTTCTTGGGGGGGGTCGGTTTAACCTCTTTTTCCTCTGCCATCACCTTTGGCCTTTGGAGTCCTCATGGACCCCGGCGCCTTCCCTCCTTTCCTTAGCAAAATGGGCAGACATAAAGTCCACACTTCCGTAATCCTCTCCTCCCTTATCTTTAGTTTACCACTTTTCGAGGGTTCTGTCAAGCAACTCGCCAAAATTTCCAGCCGGGGAAGTGGAGTCAGAACCGCTTGCCATTTAGGGCAAGGTATGGTATAATGTTGAACGTAGCAACCTTGAGGAAAGAAGTTGTTTCTCAGGGCGGTGAGGGAAAAAGGAAATGACCGGTAAAGATATAAGGCTAAGTTGGTTGGTCTGGTGCCTAGCCATGTGGTTGGGGGCCAGTTCGGCCTGGGCCATTTTAGGGGTGGAGGAGTTAAAGCCGGGAATGAAAGGCGTGGGCCGGACGGTCTTTCAGGGCACGGAAATTGACACCTTCGACTTTGAAATCGTTGACATTTTACACACCGAAGGCTATGTTCCCGACCTGATACTCATTCGGGTCAGCGGGGAGAAAATAGACCAAATCGGCGGCATTTGCGCCGGAATGAGTGGCAGTCCCCTGCTTATCAACGACCAGTTAATCGGGGCTATTGCCTTTACTACCCCCATGTCCGATACCCATTATGGTTTTGCTACCCCGATTAAAGACATGCTCAAAGTTTTCGACTTTGAGCAAAAAGCCGGAAAGGAGGAGAAAAAAGAACCCCTTCCGGGGGAGCGGATAGGGAGTGTGCCCCGGGTGTTGGACCTGCTGCCGGTGCAAACGCCGGTGATGGTGTGTGGCTTGCGGGGACGGGCCTTTGACCTCCTTGCCCGTCGGCTGCGTTCCCATCGTCTGCGGGTGGTGGAGAGTGGACTGATGAAGGCGGAAGTTCCGGTTTCGCCGGAACCTCTGCGGCCGGGCAGTGCCATCGGCCTCAGTTTAACTACCGGTGACGTGGTGCTGATGGCCCTGGGCACCCTGACCTACCGGCAGGGGCCGCGTATCTTAGCCTTTGGCCATCCCTTCCTGCAGCGCGGAGACACCTCCTTGTTTCTGGTGCCCGCTTACATCTACCAAGTGGTACGCAGCCTGGATATGCCCTTCAAAATTGGGGCTCCAGCTGGAGACCCGGTGGGGGCCATCACCCAGGACCGCGCGGCCGGAGTGGGAGGACGGCTGCAAATGGAAGTGGATTTTTTCAACCTGGAAGTGCAGGTGACGGATACCGACCTCTCCCGCAACCGGACGATGAAGATACAAATCGTGCGCGACCCCGTACTGGCCCCCAGTCTGGTAGCAGTGTGCCTCCTGCAAGCCCTGGACGAAACCTTGGACCGCGTAGGACAGGGGACTGCCCGCCTGAGCTGGAAAATAAAGGGCGTGGGGCTGACCCAAGCAGTACAGCGGACGGATATGTTCTACAGCCAAGAGGACGTCTCCCTGGAAACCGTAGCCGGACTAATGAGTGCCACCGATGCCCTGCTGCAAAACGAGTTTCACGAAATCCGCTTAGACCAGGTTGGAGTCGAGGTAAACGTGGAGCGACAGCGGCGTACCGCCCGTATTACTGCCCTGGAGGTCTCACCCCAGAAGTTGCCTCCGGGACAGGAAATCCAATTGAAGGTCGCCCTGCAGCCCTATCGCGGCACGCCGGAAACCCACGAATTGCGGCTGACCGTGCCGGAGGACTTCGCAGCGGAACGGGGAGTTATTGTGCTCCATGGACGGGAAGCCTCGCCCGTTGGAACCCTGAGTTGGGAAGCCCTGGCCTCCGCTACCGACCCGCCGCGCAGTTTGGAGGAACTCCTCCAGCGATTGGAGAACGCGCCGCGAGGCAATGATTTAGTGGCCGAACTGCTGACCCCGGAAATGGCCGAAATTCAGCACCGTGCAGCCATTCAACTGGCCCGGCCGGAAACGGAGGAATGGTGGGGAGAGGAGCCGATACCTCCGCTTACTCTGCCCCGTCCCCCTGGCCTCGCCCTGCCCCGCAGCCGGGCGCGGGCCCAATTGACCACCGCTTACGTCATTGAGGGACGGGTGGAGAAAGAGGTAACCATTGTACGTCCCGCTAAATAACACCGGGTTCGTAGGCCACCGCCCCACCACCCCGATGCAGGATGCACGATGCAGGATACCCCCCCTCTATCCCCCCGCA
>DTZQ01000443.1 GCA_012961305.1 Armatimonadota bacterium
AAGCGGGAATATCAGCCTCCGGCTGAGTAGTCACAAAGGGCTGAAGGCTGGCCGCTGAGGGCTGACAATTAATCAAAAGGAGGAAACCCCTATGGCCATGACTTTAGAGGAAATGCTTGCCGTTCCGACGGAAGACCTTCCCAAACACGCCAAAGTTAAGGTGAAGGTGTTCCCCGACCTGGACAGCCTTTACCAGGATTTTGCCCGCACCATTGCCGACGAAATAAAGGAGCACAATGCCCGCGGGGAGCCGACCCGCATAATCCTCCCCGTTGGCCCCACGCCCCACTATCCCATCCTGGCCCGCATCTCCAACGAGGAACGCATAAGTTGGAAGAACGTTTACACCTTCAACATGGACGAATACCTCGACTGGCAGGGCCGTCCGGTGCCGGTTGACCACCCCATGAGTTTCGAGGGCTACATGCGCCGGAACCTCTTCGACCTCTTAGACCCCGAAATCCGCATTCCCGAAGACCACATTCACTTCCCTCACCCCTTCAGAATTGACGAGATAAGCGAGCGGATTCAGGAAGTGGGCGGAATTGACACCTGCTACGGGGGCATCGGCTACCACGGACACGTGGCCTTCAATGAGCCGATGATTTCCAGATGGTATAAGGTGAGCATTGAGGAGTTCAAAAACTCCCTTACTCGGGTGGTCTTCCTGGCCGATGATACCTTCGTGATAAACAGCGTTTGCGGCGCGGGCGGGAACTCCCAGGCCATTCCTCCCTTGGCGGTAACCATCGGGATGAAGGACATCCTAGCCTCTCGGCGCATAAGGCTTTACTGCGACGGCGGAAACTGGCAAAAGACCATCTTCCGCATCGCTCTCATGGGGGAACCCAGCGTGGAGTACCCAGTTACCCTGCTTCAGGACCATCCGGACGTGATGATTTGCGCCGACACTGAGACCGCTTCGCCAGTGGCCACCGCCCCCAAATGAGAGGAGAGCCCTGATGCAAGCCCAACGCGTGGTGTTCTCGCGGCCGAACGAGGTGGAACTGGAAACCTTTGAGTTCGACCCGACGCCAGGTCCCCATGAAATCCTCCTCCGCACGTTGACCTCCATCATCAGTGCGGGCACGGAACTGGCCTGCCTGACGGGCCTTGAAGGGTGGGCCCGGTTGCCCTTCAACCCGGGCTACGGTTCCATTGGCGAGGTTATGGCCGTTGGCCCGGAGGTGAAGGAAGTACAGGTCGGCGACCGCGTTTTCACCTACGGCAAACACGCCAGCCACGATAAAGCCCGTGTCCTGGCCCTCAAAGTGCCGGCGGGTCTGGACCCGGTGTATGCCGTCTTCGTCCGTATGGCGAACGTCTCCCTTACGGCCCTCCGAGTTGGCCGTCCAGAATTGGGCGACCGGGTGGCCGTCATTGGGATGGGTCTGGTAGGTAACTTCGCTGCCCAACTGTGCCAACTGGCAGGATGTGAGGTCCTGGCCATAGACCTTCTCGAGGCGCGGCTGGAACGGGCCCGGGCCTGTGGCCTCGCCCGCACCGTGAACGCTCAGGTAACCGACCCAGCGGAAGCAGTCAAGGAGTGGACCTCTGGGAAAGGCTGTGAACTGGTCATCGAGGCCGGTGGTACGGCTCAGGGAGCCCTGCTGGGAGCCGAGTTGGCGGGCAAACAGGGGGAAGTAGTTTTACTCGGCTCCCCCCGCGCCCCCCTGGAAACCAATGTGACCGACCTCCTGCGGCGCATTCACCTCTGGCAGCACGGCTGTGTTACTTTCAGAGGGGCCCACGAATGGCGCTATCCCGTTCACGAAGACCCCCAGGGCTTTACCAAACACAGCCTCGAACGCAACGCGAGGATTCTCCTGCGCCTCCTCGCCGAGGGCCGCTTGCAGGTGGAACCCCTGCTCACCCATCGCCTCCCACCGGAACGGTGCGCCGAAGCCTATGCCGGCTTGCGGGACCGACCAGAGGAATTCGTGGGCGTGGTGTTCGATTGGCGAAAGGAAAGCCTCAAACGATGAAAGCAATCTCCCAACTTAATGCCTGCTTTACCCTACGCCCACCCGCTGGCGCCCCCTGGTGCTGGCTGCAGGGGTTTATTGCCGCCAGCGTGCTGGTGGTCGGCCCTTCAACGGCGCTTCCCGCGCCCCAACCCGGCGGGGAGCAGGCGGCTGCTGCCAACAAGACCCTCCAGGTGCTCATCGTCACCGGCGTGGACTACCCGGGCCACCATTGGTGGCAAACCACACCTGTACTGGTAGAGCAACTCCAGCGCGACCCTCGCTTTGAGGTTCGCGTGGTGCAAGACCCCCACTTTTTAGATTCTTCGGCCATTCATCGCTACGATGTAATCGTGTTACATTTCATGAACTGGAAAGTGCCCGCGCCGGGTGCAACAGCACGAGCCAACCTCAAGAAATTTGTCCAGGGTGGCAAAGGGCTGGTTCTGGTACATTTCGCTTGCGGGGCCTGGCAAGATTGGCCGGAGTTCCTGCATCTCGCGGGACGGGTTTGGGACCCCAAGCGGCGCGGACATGACCCCCGGGGACCGTTCCGCGTGGAAATCGCTAACCCGGAGCATCCTATCACCCAGGGACTGCAACCGTTCGTGACCGACGACGAGTTGTACACCTGCCTAACCGGCGACCAACCGGTGGAAGTGCTGGCCACTGCTCGGTCAAAGGTAGACGGCCAGGTTTACCCTATGGCGTTTGTATTGACCTACGGCCAAGGACGGGTGTTCCACTGTACGCTTGGCCACGATGCCAAAGCCCTGGCGAACCCCTCCGTAGGCGAACTGTACCGTCGGGGTACTGCTTGGGCCGCCGGTCACCCACCTGTTTTTACAAAACCGAATTAGTGCTCTCTTTTGCCTTTCCCCGTCTACGGAGCCAAGGGGGAGCGCGGGTTCTCCCTCGCGCCGATAGGTCATTTTCACCAGAGAGGTAGATGCCATGCGTGTCCTTGCCGTGGGAGCCCATCCCGATGACTTGGAACTCCTCTGTGCGGGGACTTTGGCCAGGTTCAAGGCCCAGGGAGCGGAAATATTCATGGCCTACCTGTGCACGGGCGACAAAGGCCATTTTGAAATCCCGGGCCCTGAACTGGCGGAGATGAGAAAGAAAGAGGCGGCGGAGTCAGCCAAAGTTCTGGAGGCCCAAATCCGTGGTGGTATCGCGCCCGATTTGGAACTCTATCACAACGCTGAGACCGTGGGAGCGGTAATAGACCTGGTCAGATGGGCCCGGCCTGACCTCATCCTCACCCACGCCCCCAATGACTACATGGTTGACCACTACACCACCTCCCAGATTGTCGTGGCGGCCAGTTTCACCGCCTCCCTCCCCAACTATCAGAGCGAACTCCCAGCCATCCCCCAAGTCCCCGCCCTTTTCTTCATGGATACCTTAGGCGGCTTTAACTTCCAGCCCACCGAGTACGTGGACATAACGGAGGTGATGGAGACCAAAGAGAAAATGCTCCTCTGCCACCAGTCCCAGTACAAATGGCTTTGGGAGCACGACAAGATTGACTATGTGGAGTTCATGCGCAAACTGGCCGCTTTCCGGGGTTTACAGTGTGGCGTCCCCTACGCTGAGGGTTTCCAGCAATATCTGGTCTTCGGCCGAGTCAGGCCCCAAAGGCTGTTGCCGTAGCGCAACTTGCACTTTCGTTAAGTCCGTTGGGTTCGTTCCCACAGCCTCCCCCGCGTGCGGAGGGATAGAGGGGGGGCATCC
>DTZQ01000444.1 GCA_012961305.1 Armatimonadota bacterium
CCCTACCGCACCTGTCGGGGCGAGAGGATTCGAACCTCCGACCTCAGGCTCCCAAAGCCCGCGCTCTATCCAAACTGAGCTACGCCCCGCTACCGAATCTGCTCCCCCCTTATCTTGTCCATCTGGCTAATAGTATACCGCAAAAGCCCACTCTCGTCAAGTCCCCTCCCAGAAAAATTTGGGCTCGGCTGCCAGCCGTTCCCCCAGGGCCGCCAAGGCCCGAGCCCGATGACTGAGGCGGTTCTTCTCCTCCGGCCGCAGTTCAGCCATGGTGCGCCCGTATTCCGGCAGGTAGAAAATGGGGTCGTAGCCGAAACCATAGTGGCCCCGCGGTTCCATCGCAATGCGCCCTTCACATACTCCCTCCGCCGTCAGCACTCTACCCCCGGGTGAAGCCAAAGCCACTACGCAGCGATACCGGGCCCTCCGCCCTTCCGGCGGTACTCCCCGCAGTCGGGCCAGCAAACGGGCATTCTTGACTTCATAAGGGGTGTCCACTCCTTCCCAGCGGGAAGAACGTACCCCTAACTCCCCCGGCAGGGCATCTACCTCTAAACCCGAATCGTCCGCCAGGGCCCATAGACCGGTGTATCTGGCCACCGCCTGCGCTTTCTTAACCGCATTTTCCTCGAAAGTAGTTCCCTCTTCCGGCAGGTCCGGCCCTGCGGGGAAATCCTGCAATGACTTGAACTCCATCGGCCAAGGGCGCAGAAGGGCCAACATCTCCCTCAACTTGTCTGGGTTCCGCGTGGCGATGACCACTACTGGTCGCCTCCCTCGTTGGCGCCGGGGGTGGCCAAGCCCAGATTTTACTTTCATATCCTGCCCTCACTCCCATTCCCCAACCAGGATAAAAGGGGCCCAATAAAAGGGTTGCTCATATTCCTCTAACAGTTCCAAAGCCGCTTGCCGCAGGGCGGCTGCCTTTCCCCGGCCGGCTTTCAAGTAGCGGTAGAAGGCGGCCATTAATTCCTGAGTACTGCGGTCGCTGACCGCCCATTGGCTGACCACCGCCGAAGGGGCCCCGGCCGCAAACACCGCCCAGGTCAGGCCCAACAGCCCTTCTCCCTGCCGCAGGCGGCCTCGTGCCGTTTCGCAGGCGGAGAGAACTACCAACTCAGCCGCCAAATCCAACTGAGCCAGTTCCCGAGCTTCCAGGAAACCATCCTCTTCGCTGTCCGGTGGGGGGGCGGCCAAAGCGATGGCACTGTAAAGCGGGTTAATGGCGTCCAGGAAGCCATGGGTGGCGAAGTGGAGGTAACGATAGTGGGGTAGTTCACGTTTGGCGGTGCTCTCTTGTGCCGCTGCTCCCTGGTAAACTACGGCCGTCTCGCCGTACTCGGCGGCGATGGCTGCGGCTTCCGCGGCCGTACCGGGAAGGGGTGCCAAGGCTCCGGCGCGGGTCAGAGCCGGCTGCCAGGAACGCGGGCCGAAGTCGGGGTTGGCGAAAATCAAGAGCATCCCTCGCGGCCGGCGGCGGGCGGCGCGGGCTTCCTCCCGACAGGCTTTGAGGATACTGGCACTGACCGCATACACCAACTCGAAGTCCTCCCACAGGAAAGGTTCTCCCTCCCGGTCGCTGCGCACCAGGGCTTGGAAGGGCAACTCGAAAAGGGCTCCGTCGGGCACAATGACCAGCCGACGCAGGCGGGGCTCCCGGTCGGCCCAAGCCGTCAGGGCCGGTTTCAACAGCCACTCGTAAAGCCGCTGGGCGGCCGCATAATTGGGTCGCCGACGGGCATAGGTTCGGCGCAGCGCGGCTACTTCCTTGGTCAGCATTAGGCGCGGCTGCTCAATGGTGTACACCTGCAGGTTGACCTGGGCTCCCTCCGCAGTCACCGCAAACAGATAAGTGCGCTGGGGGCCCATGAGGTATTCCAGCAATCCAGTATCCGGCGGGAGGAAGGTGGCCAAATCGGGCCCCTTTATCGGCTGAGCGCCTCGCCGGGCAGCCAAATCAGGATGACGGGCATACAGACTGCGCTGGTACTCCTCCAGGGCCTGGCGGGCCTCGGCCAGGTCCAAACGCAACCGCTTCACCAGTACTTCGTCCGGTTCCGCCCTACCTACCTCCTGGGCCAGGCGGGCGTTGAGGGCCGCGACTTTCCGGTCCAACTTCTGCTCCCGCGCCCGTTCCTCAGGACTTAACCCCTTGCTCAGGTCGGCCCGGCCCGCGGTAAGAATGTCCAACAGGGTCCGCCCATGGGCCCGCTCGGCGGCGTGGAAGGCCTCCGGCCGCCGGTCGAGGGCCAACAGCACTCGTACCCAGGCGGCGTACACATCCCGAAACTGCTCCACCGTGCCAGTACGGGCCTGTTCCGTAGCCGCCCGCTGGCGCAGGGACTCCACAATGCGCACCGCCTCCTCCAGTTCCCGTTGGGCCTCCATCAACTGACCCCGGGCCTCGTAAACACAACCCAACCGATAATGCACCCAGGCCAAACTGAAGGGAACGTTTAACCGCCAGTAGAGGGCTCGGGCCTGCTGATAGGCTTC
>DTZQ01000445.1 GCA_012961305.1 Armatimonadota bacterium
CACCGCCTTTCGGGTTACCCGGGTGGGCGAACTCATCGGGCGCGAGGTTGCCGAGGCTCTGGGCGTGTCGTTCGGCATTGTGGACCTGTCGTTGGCCCCCACGCCCCAGGTGGGCGACAGCGTAGGAGAGATTCTGCAGGTGCTGGGTATTTCCGCCGTCGGGGCGCCCGGCTCCACTGCGGCCTTGGCCCTGCTGACCGATGCGGTGAAAAAGGGCGGGGCCTTTGCCTCCTCCTCCGTGGGCGGCCTCTCCGGAGCCTTCATCCCGGTCAGCGAAGACGCCCTGTTGACGCAGGCAGCGGCCGAGGGACACCTCACTTTGGAGAAGTTGGAAGCCATGACTGCGGTTTGTTCCGTGGGGATTGACATGGTAGCGGTGCCGGGGGCCCTGCGCCCAGAGACTTTAGCGGCGATTATTGCCGACGAAATGGCCATCGGGGTGCTCAACCACAAGACCACCGCAGTGCGCATCATTCCCGTGCCGGGCAAACGGGCCGGGGAGCAGGCGATATTCGGCGGGCTGTTCGGGGAGACGGTCATCCTGCCGGTGCGCCGCGAAGCGGCCGATGCCTTCGTGCACTTGGGCGGACGCATCCCTGCCCCCTTGCACAGTTTGCGCAATTGAAAGGGTAAACATGAGGACTTATCGAGCGGCGATAGTAGGCTGTGGGCCACGGGGTAATTCTCAGGCGGAGGCCTGTAAGGCCCATCCGGCGGTGGAGTTAGTTGCCCTGTGCGACCTGGATGAGCAACGCCTTCGGGCGGCCGGAGAACGGCACGGGGTGCGGGCCCTCTACCCGGACTTGGAAACCATGCTCGCCCAGGAGCAGCCGGACATCGTTCACATCGCCACCCGTACCGACCTGCACAGCGAGTTGACTCTGGCTGTACTCCGGCCGGGGGTCAACGTGGTGGTGGAAAAACCTCTGGCCCTAACTTTGGCCGGGGCCGACCGCATGGTTGCCGCAGCGGAAGAGGCAGGGGTGCAATTGGCCGTACACCACCAGTGGAGCCTTTCCCCTCAGCAGCGAAAGGCCAAAGAGATGATGGCCGCCGGGGCCATTGGCGAACTGCGGGCCGTGCAGAGTTCCGGGAAAGGTTACTACGGCTGCTACGGCCTGATGAACATCGGCACCCACATCCTCGACCAAATTTGCAACTTCTGCGGCGAGCCGGAATGGTGCTTCGCCTCGGTTACCGTCGGGGAAAGGGACATGGCTCCCGACGACATTGTCCAGATGCCCCACGGGATGGGCTTGGGTGCGGGGGAGCGCATCTTCGCCCACTACGCCTTCCCCGCCGGAGTTTACGCCACTTCTGAGTATTTTCCCCGCGACCCCATTGACGTGCGCGCCTATGGGGTGGACCTCATCGGCACAGAGGGCATCCTCTCTCTGCGGGGAGCCGGCCAGGGGGTGCTCTATTACTATCCCGACAAAGTGTGGGCTCCCCAGAATGCGGACCGGTGGCAGCCGGTACACCTCTCCGAAGAGGAAAGCACCCTCTACGGACATTCCTTCGCCGCCCTGAGCGACCTGTGGATGGTGGAGGAGATGGTGAACTGCCTGTGCGAGGGACGGGAGCACGCGACCAGCGGACGGCGGGGTCGAGTGGTCTTGGAGATGATAATGGCGGTGTACGAATCCCAGCGGCGGGGAATGCGAGTAAAATTGCCCTTGGCGGAGCGAGAACATCCCCTCCAACGCTGGCTGGAGGAAACGGGCCGTCGGGTTCCGGCGCTGGAAATTGTAGCCTACCGGGAGTGGTTGCCGCAAGTGGGCAAGAGCAAGTAGCCTACGGCTGCAGGATGATTTTGATGTGTTCCGCTGGCTGCTCTACCAAATCCTCAAAGGCCTGGGGACCTTCAGTCAAAGGGCGCACTTCTACCCAAGAGGACGTCTCCAACGCCCCCTCCGCTAACAGGCGAATAGCTTGAGCAAACTCCCGCCGGCGGTAGCAGTAGGAGCCGTAAATTCGCAGTTCGCGCAGGATTATTTCGTAGGTGCTCAGTTCACACAGGTCTTCGCAGAGGCCCACCAAAATCACCTGCCCCTGCTGCCGTGCCAGGGTGAGGGCCTGGGCCTTGGTTACCCCTCGGCCTACGGCGTCAATTACGGTATCTGCCCCCCGGCCCTGAGTGAGGTCTTTAATCCGAGGCCTCACTTCGGTCTCCTGGGGGTTCACCGTGGCCGTGGCGCCCAAACGCTGAGCCAGTTCCAGCCGCGCGGGGTTGGTGTCTATCACAAACACTTCCAGGGCTCCCGCCAAGCGGGCCACTTGCAAGGTGAACAGGCCAATGGTGCCCGCGCCGAAAAGGGCCACCGTGCCCAAAGGTTGGGGTTGGCCTACGCCTACGATGTGCACCGCATTGGCCACTGGTTCCACTAAGGCGGCCTGCACGTCGGAGAGGTGAGGAGGAAGGGGAAATAAGTTGCGGTGGGGCACAGCGACGTATTCGGCCAGGGCGCCGGGGCGGTGCATACTGATAAGGATGCGGTTGGGACAGGCATTGGCTCCGCCGCTTTCGCAGGTTTCACACTCCCAGCAGGGAATGACCGGATGCACAGCCACCCGTGTGCCCAGGAGGGAATCCTCCACCTCCGGGCCCACTTCCACTACTGTACCGCAGAACTCATGGCCCATAATCAAGGGCGGTACCCGTCGCCTGCTCATCAGGCCCAGGTAACCTTCCAACTCCGACCCGCAAATGCCACAGGCGTGCACCTGTAGCAGCACTTCCCCTGCCCCTGGGGAGGGTTTCTCCACCTCGCGCAAGCGCACCACCCGCGGCGCCTCGTAAATTAGGGCTTTCATCGGCTAACTCCCATTCCAAAGGGATTGGGGATTTCAGATTTGAGATTTCAGA
>DTZQ01000446.1 GCA_012961305.1 Armatimonadota bacterium
AGTAGTTTTCTATTCCCTTGCTCAAATCGGTCAAGCCGTGGAAATAGTTCGCTTGGCAGAGGATTTAGGCACCCGACTGTTGAAATTGGAAAACTACCAGACGGCTTATGCCCAGGAACCATCTTTAACTGAACGACGGCGTATTAACCGAGAATGGTCTTCTCTGGAAGAATTGATACACTCCATCCAACGGCTGAAGTTACATTCTGAGGAACAGCGCAGTTTCGAGGTACTCTGGCACGAATATCGCCAAACGAGGCAGTCCCTTCGGGCCTTTCTGGAGGCTGATGCCTCGCAGCGGAAAACCATGCTGGGCAGCCTGCGCCGCCTGGAGGAGCAAATGCGCCGTCGGGCTCGGGGACTTGCTACCACCGGCCGCTCTCAGGTGGCTGCAGCAACCCAAATGGCCAAAGGCTTAATCGCGGTGGCCTTTGTGGCTATGACTCTTATTGCGCTTTGGTTGGGCATCCGCCTTGCCCTGGGAATTTCGGAGCCGGTTCGCGAACTGGTTCGCTTGACCAACGCCATTGCCGAAGGCGACCTCCAGCAGCATTTAGACCTTAGCCGTCGAGATGAACTTGGCCATTTGGCCCGCTCTTTCAATCGCATGACCCAGAAGCTGCGTGAGGCTCAGGCCCGCCTGCGGGCCACGATGGTCTCCAAACGTCTGTTGGGAGAACTCATTCACGATTTGGGCCAGCGTATAGAATATTCGGAAGCCGTTATGTTCGCCACGGGCCAGCAGTTTGCCAACCGCCTGGCCGGCAGTTTGCAGGAGTTTTTGACCGCCTTCGCTGACCAGGGGCTGGGCCGTTTGGAATTGGAATCGGTCAACCCAGAAGAAGGAGAAGCCCTTTTTCGCGGCTACAACCTGTTTGAAAGCACTAAACCGGCTGACTACCCGCAGGACCATTTCACTCGTGGCTTCCTGGCCCAAGTGCTTTCCCAACTGGTTGAGGAGCCGATGAACTGTGAGGAAATTGCCTGTGCCGCTCAGGGCGCTGATTATTGTCAATTTATGGTTTTCTCCGCCCAAGGAGGAATTGTGTCGGCCTTAGCCCGACTGGATGAAATTCGGGTGGAAGAAACTCCCGCTGTGACGACGTAAACCCCTATGGCTTAAGGCAGGCGGTAGGCGATGGGCCATTAAGGGGAAGGACAGGAAGGATAAGTGTGAGCGGTGAAAAACAACGGTTTGTAGTAAGTCTGTATGCGGATTTGCTGCAAACCATATGGAACAAGACCTGTCTTATCGTTGGGCCGACGACGGTACAAACGCTGATGGAATCGGCACTCTTCCAGACCCAGCCTCGTCATCCTCCCCTGCAGGCCGTGGCACTGACAGAAACTGGCTTGGACACCTCGGTCCTGCAAGCTCAGGCTCATGTCCATTCTGTCGAGGCCCTTAAGTTGGCTTTTGAAGATTTCCTTTCTACCCTGTTTTCGTCTTTTACCATTCTCACAGGCGACCTTATTGTGCGGCAGTTGAACCCGCATCTGGCCCAGTTCCGCGCGCAGTTGGAGGAATTGGGATGAGAGGATGCGGTTTTCACTCCGAGGAGCGGCTTTTCCCATGGAACGCATGTCTACGGGCAACCCGAATTTAGACCTTATTCTGGGTGGCGGAATTCCCGTCTACTCGGTGAACGTCATCTGCGGCCCCCCCGGCGCAGGTAAAACCGTGCTTACCCAACAGATGATGTTCCATAACGCCACTCCGGAGCATAAGGCTCTCTATCTAACTACCCTTTCCGAACCCCAAATCAAAGTCCTGCGTTATCAGCAGCAGTTTACCTACTTCGACCCGGACAAGGTCGGCTCAGCCGTTTTCTTTTACGACATCGGTTCCGTAGTCCGGCAGGAAGGACTAACGGCAACCACCCAAACCATCGTCAACTTTATTAAGGAGGTTCAGCCGGAATTCGTGGCCATAGACAGTTTCAAGGCCATCCACGACCTGGCTCCTTCCCCTCCTGAACTGCGGCAGTTTGTATATGACTTAGCGGTGAAAATGGCGGGTTGGCGCTGTACCACGTTTTTAGTGGGAGAATACGCTCCTCATCAAATCCAAGAGGAACCGGAGTTTGCCATTGCTGATGGGGTCATTCAGTTAGAGCACCTCTTAGAAGGAGACCATCCCCGACGCTTTCTCCAAGTGGTGAAAATGCGGGGCACAAACTACCTGGACGGAAAACATTCCTTTGACATCACTGCCGACGGCCTCGCCATTTATCCCGCCCGCCTTGCTGCTCCGCCCACCCGCGAACTCGAGGCTACTTATTGCGTTCCCTACGGAGTCCCTGAATTGGACAGTATCTTGGGAGGGGGATTTCCTGTGGGCACCCACGTTGTTGTTGCCGGCCCAGCCGGCGCAGGTAAGACCATTTTCTCCCTGGAGTACGCCATTAACGGCGCTTTACTCTATGGCGACCGAGCCGCTTTGTTTCTATTCGAGGAGACCCTGTCCCAAATTCGTGCCCTGGCTCAAAGTTTTGCCTGGGACCTCTCTCGTCTGGAGCAGGAGAACCTCCTCCGTCTGTGTTACTCCCCCCTAACCGACATCAACCTGGACGCTTACCTTCAATTCATGCAATCCACCATTCAGGAACTCGGCGTCAAACGAGTGGTGATTGACTCCCTGCCTGCTTTTCTCCATCCGGCAGGCGATGACATACATCTGGTTTCCGAAAAAATCAGCCAGTTGACCGCCATGCTCAGAGCCCTGGGTTGTACTACGGTGAGTACTACCCGCCTGCGCCCCGGTTCATCCAACTTAAGTTACTACGGCGTCGAAGAAGCCCTGGCCGACGGCCTTATTTTGCTCAGTACTACTCCCCGCGGCGCTCAACGTAAACGGACTATTGAAGTCCACAAATTACGTGGGGCTAATCCCGTTATGGGTGAGCATCGTTTGCAGATTACTTCCTCCGGTATTAGAGTGTTCTATACCGGCCGTCCACCCGAACCTACCTCCCCTGAACCGCCGAGGAATGAAGAAAATCACCTTTCTCCCTAAGGGCCAGGTAGGCAGGTAAGAGGTTGGATTTCTAACTTCTCATTTCCAACCTCGGGATGGCTGGCGAGTTTACCTAAAAGGCAGCCAACCCAAGATAAAGAGATTGGGGTGAAAAAATCGGGCAAAATCTGTCTTAACTACCGCAATTTTGTTCGATTTCGGGTGGTGGTTCTAACCTGACTCTTAAGGTTTTAAGGAGTACAAGGAATTATGACCTCTGCGGCCGAGGATTTCTTTGCTCGTGTCATTACTGACCGATTGAAACTTGATTTGTTGTGCTATTTTCATCGTAATCCGTTCACCATAGATTATGCTCACGGCACCGCCCAACGTCTTGGTGCGGATGTACAACTGGTGACCCGTTCCCTGGAAGAACTGGTCCAGGCTGGTGTCCTGAACGTCCGCCAAAGTCAGTTTGACCCTTCTCGTCCAGCCGTATACAGTTACACCCGAAACCCTGAAATCCGAGCCTTGGTCGAGGAGGTGGTCGTTCAGGCTACCACCGAGGAGGGGCGTAATCAACTACTGCAACGTATTGCGCAAAAATAGAATGTTGTCTTGTGGGCTAAAATATGGAGGTGTGTACCGCTATGCAAGAAGCGCGTAAAATCAGCACCGGCATACCTGGTTTGGATGAACTTCTCTATGGGGGAATACTTGCTGGCGACAGCATCCTCATCGAAGGGGCCCCTGGCACGGGTAAAACTACCTTCGGCCTTCAGTTCATTTACGCTGGCATTGTCCATTACGAAGAACCAGGCCTCATTATCACCTTCGAGCAGTTCCCCGAGCAGATGTACCGCGACGCGTTGAACTTCGGATGGGACCTGCGGGCCCTGGAAGAGCAAAACCGCCTGCGGGTGATTTGCACCTCACCTCAGTTGTTGAAGGAAGAACTTGAAGAGCCCGGCGGCATGTTTGAACTCATTGCCGCTGAAATCGGGGCCAAACGGGTTTTAGTCGACAGTATCAATCACTTCCAACGTATCACCGACGACCGCATGCGCTTGCGCGAACTGCTTAACACCTTCCTCAACGGCCTAAAACGTCAACGCCTGACCTCTGTCCTGGTCAAAGAACTCGACGAAATTAACGGGGTCAGCATTGGCTTCGAAGCCTATATGGTAGACGCCGCCCTCCGCATCTCCTACGAAACTGAGCCTGGAGGCGTGCGCCGCGCCCGCTACCTTGAAATCCTGAAAACGCGGGGCCAGGAACACCGCTCCGGCCGACATACCTTCCAGTTCGGCCCCCACGGTCTTGAAGTATTCCCTGTGCCTGCCTTGCCCACCGGTGACATCCTCGGCAATCCTCTTCAACGCGTTCCTACCGGCATAGCCGGCCTGGATGAAATGCTTCACGGTGGATTAGTCGGCGGTTTTTGCACCCTGGTGGCCGGAGCCCCCGGTACAGGAAAAACCACCCTCGGCCTCCAGTATCTTCACCACGGCGTTCTTAACGACGAGCCCTCCCTTTTCGTTTCCCTCCAAGAACGCCTGTACAAAATCTTTAAGACGGCTGAAGGTTACGGTTTCCTCCGCGACCTTGTCCGTAAAGATTGTTTTCGCGCCCTGTGCGTTCCCCCCGCTGCTACCAATGTCAACAAACTCTTCGCTGACATTCGGGACAGCATTGAACAAATGCACATTCGACGCGTCGTCATAGACGGCCTTACCGAACTGAAAACGCTCCTTGGCAACCCCAACCTGTTACGAGAGTATCTCTATTCCCTTACCTCTCTGTTTGAACAACATGGCATCACCGCTGTTCTAACTCACGAAATCGAAGCCGCCGATACAGCCCCTCAGCCCATTGAACCCGAACTTTCTCCTTTCATAGATACCATTATCCATCTGCGTTGCTTGGAACATCAAGGTGTTCTGAAACGCACTATTTCTATTTTGAAAATGCGTACCAGTAGCCATGATATGCACGTCCGGGAGTTTGAAATTGGCTCTTCTGGCATCCGTATCTTGGGCCAATTCCCCGGTCCCTGATGCTTGACGCCTTTCAGGATACAAGGTGCTCGTAAATACCGGCACCAAGCATCCAGCATCAAGCATCAAGTATCCAGCATCAAGTTAAGGAGGTATCTCCAATGCGCCCTTGTCCTAACTGTGGTCATCAATGCGAAGATGAAGCCCGCTATTGCAGTCGTTGTGGAACCTCATTGGAAAGCGACTCCCCACCCCTCACCCGCGCTATCCGTCCCTCCCGCATCCGCCGAACCGCCACTGCCACCCCTATCGGCCCCGCCCCCGCCGCGCTAACGGAAGAATTCGGCCAACCTCGTACCCTACTTCAACTGCTTCGGCCCATCGCCGAAGGAGTGGTTATTTCCTTCCTTACCGGTCTGCTTTACCTCCTAATCTCCTTTTACCTTTCCAAAACTTATACTCCTCTCTCCCAATTCTACAAAGACCTTCGCGGATTCATTTGGCTTGCTATCATCAGCGTTGGCTGCGCCTGGGCCTCCAAAGACGAACGGGAGAATGGTTTCCTCTTCGGCACCGCCGCCGGCGCCCTCGCCGGCCTCTTCCTAACCCTGGCTGAAGATGCTTTTCTGGGATGGGCCTCTGCCTCCCTCAAACACACCCTCGGCGTGCTCCTTCTGACCATGCCCCTCGGTTTCATCGCCGGAACCGTCTCCGCTATGGTCGGCAGCCCCGTAATGGTCCGCTTCCCCACCCGCCAAAAAAGGTTAGCCTTACTTCTCATCGTCATCTTCGTCGCTCTCTCCACCCTCATTGTCGCCATTCCCTCCGAATCCGAAGAATACTACCAAGCCGTTGGTCGAGCCTATTTCTATCACAAAATGTACGCCCCCGCTGCCGAAGCCTTTAATGCTGCCCTTCGTCTCAATCCCTGGAACGCCAACAATCACAACGATGTCGCCGTCTGCTATCAGTTCCTAAACCAACCCACCGAGGCCCTCGACCATTGGCGCCGGGCCACCGTAATCGACCCCGACCTCCCTGAACCCCATAAAAATTTGGGCCACGTGTACTTAGAAGAAGGACTCCATTATAACGACCCCAAACGCCTCGAAGACGCCATCCAGCAGTATCTCCAATTCATAAATCTTATCCCCCAGGAAGACCCTTATGTTTATTACACCCTTGCTTTTGCTTACTCCCTTCTAAACCAGAACGAAGAAGCCCTCCGCTGGGCCCGCCGCTCCTTGGAACTCGACCCTAATAACCAAGAAGCCCAAGCCCTGTTGAGAGCTCTTGAATCCACCCCCCCCACCTCCGAATCTGCCTCTACCCCTTAAAGGATGGACAAGCCGCTTGTCCATCCCCCTATTTCAAAAGTGAGGGCCGAGGAACACGCCCCAGCGCCACCTCGGCCCTCACTTTTGCCTTCCCCTTCCCTCCCCCTCCAACATTCGCTTCATCTGCAACATATAAGGCACAAACCCCAACCGCTTCCAAAACTCCACCCCCCCCTCATTCGCTATCGCTACATCCACATCCACCTGCCCCACATCCCGTTCCCTAAACCATGCCAACGCTGCCTCTACCAATCGCCGTCCAATCCCCCTCCCCCGATATTCCCGCCTCACCACAATATTTTGTATTATCCCCCGCCGCGCCACCCTGAACACCGGCCGTGACCCAATCACCCCGCTCACAAATCCCACCACCTTTCCTTCTACCACCGCCTTTAATACCAAATCCTCGTCATTCTCTATCTGCTCCTCCACAAACTCCCGCCATATCTCCTCCCATCCCTCGTTGTACTCAAAACTCACATCTAACCCCACATGATGGTCCGCTAACTCCTTCATTAGCCCCACCATTACCTCCAAATCTTCTTTCCCCGCCGGCATAATTTCAACTCCCACCTCCCCCATCCTACACCTCCCACTACCCCATTTTTCGACATCTCTGAACCTAAAGGATTCAGCCTCCCAACCTTATCGTATCCGGTGTACCCTCCTCCACCACCAAATCACCCCTATCCCCAGTCCAACCCACCACCACCATCCTCCCCCCTTTCTTCCCTCACTCCCCACCCGTACTCCCATTTCCTCCGCTGCTTTCCTCACCGCCGCCGCTGCATCCAGCAACCCCGCCCCATACCGCTTCTCATCCCCCTTCCTTTTCGCACTCCCTCTCAGAATCCGCCGCACCCCCTCCGGCTTCCTAACCCCCAATGAAACCAACAACGCCGCTACCCCCGCCACGTGCGGCGACGCCATAGATGTACCCTGATAATAGTAGTAATCATCCCGCGGTACAATCGTATTCTGCAATACCCCTGCCTCCTCCCCCAACAACTTGTTGCCCCCCGGCGCCGCAATTTCTATCTCCTTCCCATAACTCGAATACGGAGCCAACTCCCCGTCAGGTCCTACCGCCGAAACTGCCACACATTCCCGGTACGCCGCCGGATAACTTACCCCCTCTCGCCCGCTGTTCCCCGCCGCACATACAATCGTAACCCCCTTCCGCACCGCGTACTTACACGCTTCCTCCAAAACCAAACTCGGCCGCGGCCCCCCTAAACTCATGTTAATCACTTGCGCTCCCTCATCTGCCGCAAATCTTATCGCATCCGCAATGTCCGCCAAATTCCCAAATCCATACCGATTTAACACCTTCAACGGCATTATCGCTGCCTCAAACGCTATCCCCGTCACCCCCTCCCGGTTGTTAGTCGTCTGGGCAATTGTCCCCGTCACGTGCGTCCCATGTCCATGGTCATCATTCGGATGCTCATCATCATTTACAAAATCATATCCCTTCACGAATTTCGTCCCCCTCAAATCCCGCGCCCGATAAAACCGCCCGTAATCCTCAAACGCTACCCCTGTATCAATAACCGCCACTACCACCCCTCTCCCCCTCGCCACATCCCACGCCTTCTCCATCCCTATCATCTTCATGTGCCACTGGTCCTTGTAGCGCGGGTCATTCGGCACCCACAGTGCCCGGTACACGTAGTTCCAATCCGCCGCTTCCACTAACCGCTCCCGCCGCAACCCCCGAAGCAATTCCCCCCCTTTCTTAAACCTCCCCCCTACCTTCGCCCGCATCAACCGTTCCTCATGCGCATGCACGCTGTTGAACACCAAATCTATCCCGTATTCCCGCTCCAACGCCTCAATTTGTCGCTCCGTCGCCTCATCCACTAAATCCACTACAATTTCTCCCTCATAAACTTCCATCTCCTTAACTGCCTGTTCATCACTACCTCGCCGCTCCTTCCAGGCCAAAACGATAAACCCTATGGTTACCCCTATCAACACCGCCGCTATCAACCGCCGCCGCGCCTCTTCCCGGCTGTTAGTCACCATCCGCCACCAACGCCCCAACGACAACGCCGTCCCCATCATCCCAAATAATCGCCATATCTTGCGAATCCAACCTAACATTTTCTCCTCCTCCCCCTATAGCCCCCACAACTCCGGATGCCGCTCTAAAATGTACTCATACCGGTCCTTCCGCTGCCCCGTCCGCTCATCAAATAGCGGCGTCCCCCCAATGTATACTGTATCCGGCGAATCCCCAAACTCATTCAACCCCCTCTCCTCAATCCACCGGTCAATCTTCCTTTTCAATGCCTCATCAATTTCCCTCTTCATCCCTAATTCCTCCCTTACTTGCATCCTGTATCCGGCATCCCACATTATAC
>DTZQ01000447.1 GCA_012961305.1 Armatimonadota bacterium
CAGACTTGCCACGGCAAGCATCCCTCGATGAAGCGAGAATCTCCCCCGATTCATCGGGGAGAGTGTCAAGCTGCAAGTGCGGGCCTCTGGCGTACATCGTGCTCTGGGTCTCTGTGGCTACGGACATTGCTGGACAGAGAAAATGGTAGAAGAGGAATTGATTGTGAAGGAGGAAGAACGCCCGCGGCGTCATCCGGCGGTGCAAGAGCAGCCTTTGGGAGAGGAAGTGCTGCTTTATCACCGGGAGAAAGGGCAGGTGGGCCTCTTGAACGCCACCGCCCACTTTATCTGGCAGCGGTGTGATGGGAAGCACACCGTACAGGGCATCGTGGCAGCCCTGCGGGAGAGTTTCGCCGGCGCGGAGGCGCATGACCTGCGGGCAGAAGTGGAGCAAACCCTGCGGACGTTGGCGGCTGGCGGGTTAGTGGTAATGGAGGGAGACACTTTGGAGTAAGGTACTTTAGTGCCGTTTTGGTTCGTACAGGGCTGAAGCCCCTAAGTCCGTAAAGATGCCTGAAAGACCGCAGTTGGTTGGAGATATTGTGGTACGTAGCGATGGAAGTCGCTATCTGCTGCTCAGCCCGGAGCGGGGAGTTTGGTGTGTGGTGGATGAGTTGGGGTATCGGCTGGCCCGGCGGTGCGATGGCCGCCGGCACTGGCTCCATTTGGCCAGGGAGGTGGCGAGCGAGTACCACGTAGAACCACGGCAGGTTGAGGAGGATGTGTGGGCCTATTTTCAGCAGTTGGCCCAGGCCGGCCTGCTGGCCGGCACTCCTGCCCCTTCGCCCCCGGCGGAAACTCCGGGAACAACCCGGCTGGAGCAGGTCACCATCCACGTCACTACCACATGTAATTTGCGTTGCCGTTATTGCTACCAGTCGCCCTGCGCCGGAGGAGTGGACCCTGTAACCCCTTCCCTGCCCGTTCTTCAGGAATGGATTGACCAGGCCGTTGCTGCTGGAGCAAGCCAGCTCACTTTGACCGGGGGAGAGGTGCTCACCCACCCCGATTGGCAGGAAATAGTCCACTACGCAGCAGCCCGAATCCCCACGACCGTAATGACTAACGCGGTGTTAATAGACGAGGCGGCGGCGAAAGCGCTGGCAGCGGCGGGGGTGAAAGTGCAAATCGGCTTAGATGGTTCCCGCGCGGAAGTGCATGAAGCCCTACGGGGACGGGGCACCTTTGCGGCCACTATGGCCGGCATTCGTCGCCTGTTGGACCGGGGAATGGGTCCGCGCCTGATTTGGAGCGTCTGTGTCACCCAGCACAATTTGGTAGAGGTGGCCCCAATCCTCGCTTTGGCCCTGGAACTGGGAGTGGCGCTGGTTTACCTGCTGCGGGTGAGCCGGCGGGGGACTGCCGCCCGGAACTGGAGGCAATTGGCCGTCTCGGCGGGGCAATATGCTGCTCTGGTTCGGCAATTGCAACCTTGGTTCCGAGCCTATCCAGGACGATTTCGCCTGGCCGAATGCGAGGGTGCATTGGCCCTAACTGCTCCGGGAGCAGGGGAAACTCCCTGTCCGCTGGGCCGGGTGGCGATGATTGATGCCGACGGGGGAATTTACCCCTGTTCCCTGCTGACGGGGCCGGAACATCGCTTGGGCCAGGCCTCGCGGGAGGGATTGGCCGGGGCCTTACAAGCGCCCCGATTGGAGCGCCTGCGGACCCAAGTGGCCGCACGGATGGAGCGAGTGGAGGACTGTCTAACCTGTGTGTGGCGGCGTTTCTGCCGTGGGGCCTGTCCGGGCCTGGCTTGGGTGCAAACTGGCGACTGGTGGGCTACGGATGACCTGTGTGCCCTGCGGGACGAACTGTACACTCAAACGATTTTCTCCTGGGCAATGGCAGAAGGAGGAGCACAATGCTCCGGCTGAACTTGCAGTTTTTTGAGGTAACCGCCCAAATAGAGTGCGAAAGTGAGGCCCTCCAGGCGGCACTGGCACAGTTGTACCGCCCGGCCTGCAAGGTTCAACCGGGGTCGCCCCTGGTGCGGTATCGGATAGGACCGGGCGTGGGAGTGGTGCAGTTCGTCAACGGGCAGGCCCGACGTCTGGCTTGGGGAGGGGTGTCCAGTTGGCTGGCCCAGGCTTTGCTGTTCAGTTCCCTAACTGCCCAGGTGCGCACCCATTGGCTACTCCATGCGGCGGCATTGAGGGGGCCGAAGGGCGGCTTGCTTTTGGCCGGGCCCAGCGGCAGCGGCAAAACCACCTTGGCGTTGGCCTTGGCTCAGCGGGGCTATGGCTGGCTCTCCGACGAAGTGGCCGCGGTGGAGCGGACGAGGGGAAATCTGGTGCCGTTCCCCCGCGGGGCTCTGGTCCGGCCAGGCACACTTCGCCTGCTGCCGAATTTGCGAAGCCAAATAGAACTCTGGCCGCTGAGGGAGGACGATGTGGTGGGCTGCTGGCATCCCCCGAAGCCAGCGACATCTGTGCCCTTGCGTTACGTGTTCCTGCTGTCCCCGGCGGCGGAGAAGGGACCGACCCAGGTAGCGGTGAACTGCCTGCCGCCCACTTTGGCGGCGAAACTGGCCGATGAACCGGGGTTGGCAGGGGTGGAGGTGACCCTTCGCCGCGGGTGCGTGATTTTAACCTGGCCCCGCCCGCTGCCGCCGCCGGCCCTTGCTCGTTTGACTCAGGAGTGTGGGAAAAGTGGCGTCCTGCTGTTGAATGTGCGCCCGGCACCGGCCGAAGTGGATTTTTCCGCTCCGCCGCGAGTGGTTCCCTGCCCTGCTTCGAGCGTCTGGCTGAGGCTGGCGGAAGCGGCCTGGAACCGTCCCTCTCTTCCCTTCCTCACTGACGGACAGGACGAGCAGGAGGAGGTGATGCGGTTTCTGTGGGAACTGGCGGCGATGCTGCGGACGGTGCAGGGTTACCAATTGCATCCCGGCCCTCTGGAAGACAGCGTGGCTTTGATTGAGCAGGTGTGTGGCAGAGCGGGGGTATCATGAGGAGCAACGGCCTTTGGGCGATATATTGCTGGCTCAGCCTGGCGGGTCTGGCGGCGTTTGCTGACCCAGCGGGGCGAGGGGGTGGATGGAAAATAGGCGTCCGGGAGACGGGTTTGTATCGCCTGACGGGAGCAGACCTGGCGAAAGCCGGGGTGCCCCTGGAGGAAATAGACCCGCGCACGCTGAAGTTGTGGAACCGGGGACAGGAAGTTGCCCTTTTCCTCCCTGGGGAGGCCGATGGCCACTTCGCGCCCGAGGAGGCCCTCGAGTTCTACGGGGTGGGATTGGACACGAAGTACACCGATACCAATGTGTACTGGCTGACCTGGGGCGGGCCGCCGGGCCGCCGGTGGGCAAGTCGGGGGGGAGCCCGGGCAGCGGGGAGCCAGCAGCGACGGACGTACCGGGAGCAAGCGCACTTCGAGGAGAACTGCCTGTACGGCAAACAGATATACGTGGCTAAGCCGGGCGAAACTCCGCATTGGTTCTGGGCCCGTGTGCGGGCGGGAGAGGTTAAGAACTTCCCCTTCAGGCTGGGCGGACTCAGGCCCAACGCTCCTTCGGCCCAGATTACGGTCTCCCTGCGAGGGAACACGACCGTGCCCGGCGTGACCCCTGACCACCACACGCGGGTACTGCTTAATGGATACCTCCTGGACGACGCTCGGTGGGATGGACAGACGGAGTGGCGCATCCGGCGAAAGGTGCCCCCCGCCTGGCTGCGGGAGGAGGAGAACCGACTGACGATTGAGTGTCCCGGCGACACCGCAGCTGGGGAACTGGATTTCATTTTCTTAGACTGGTTTGAGGTGGCTTACGAGCGGGAACTGGCAGCCCGCGATGGCCAAATGACTTTCACCGCCCCCCCGGGCCACTGGCAGTTTACGGTGGCTGGCCTCGAGTTTCCGAGCGTTCGGGTGCTGGACGTAACTCGGCCCGAGGAGGTGATCCTTATTCGATCGGTGGAGGCTCGCGCCGGTCAGGTGCAGTTCACCGACGTTCCTCACCGGGCAACCACGTATTTGGTCACGGCTCTGAACCGGACTCGGCGGCCGGCGTGGATAGTGAAGGACGCGCCTTCCAACTTGCGGGACGAATCTCAGGGCGCGGAGTACCTTATCATTGCTTACGATGAGTTCGTGGAGGCGGTGGAGCCGCTGGCGGAGTGGCGGCGGAAGCGGGGACTGCGCGTTCGGACGGTCAAAATCAGCGACGTTTACGACGAGTTCAACCACGGCATTTTCAGCCCGGTGGCCATCCGGGATTTCCTGGCCTATGCCTATCACCGCTGGCGACCGGCACCGAAATTCGTCCTCTTGGTGGGAGATGCCAATTACGACTACCGGGACTACTTGGGGACCGAGGTGCCCAACTACGTCCCGGCATATTTGGTGCGGATTCGCGAGGGGATGGAAACGGCCTTCGACGGCTGGTATGTCACGGTGGCTGGGGCCGATATGGTTCCCGACCTGGCCATAGGGCGCATTCCGGCCCGGCAGCCGGCCGAGGTGCGCACGGTGGTGGAAAAAATCATCGCCTACGAACAAGCCCCAACGGAACCCTGGCAAAGGCGAGTAATCATCGTTGCTGACCATGCCCGCGCGGACCATCAACTCGACTGGTACGAACGGATTTGCACCGAGTTGATGCGCGCACACCTCACGGCGGCCTTTGAAGTGCAACTTTTCACCCTACGCCGGCGGGAGATGCTGGCCCGGCAGGATGCCCGCGAACGCGTCCGGTGGGTACGACAAACGATTACGCCGGCGTTCTTGCAGGCAGTCAACCAGGGAGCGTTGCTGGTGGAGTTTCAGGGCCACGGTAGCGCCCAATATTGGAGCCGTCAGCACGTGTTTGAGGGGGGAGATGTGGATAAACTACACAACCGTCATCGCTGGCCCGTGTTTCTGGAAATTTCCTGCTTTACCGGCTGGTTCGACCATCCTAACCTTCCCGGAGGGCGATGTTTGGCGGAGCGCCTGCTGTTTCACCCTAAGGGGGGGGCAGTGGCCTGCATCTCAGCCAGTCGGTTGGGTGGAAGCAATTTAGACGTGGTGCTCTGGCCTCAATGGATACGCCGGGGCCGAAAGGTGCTGGGGGAAGCGTTGTTGGCAGTTTGGCAGGAAAACTGGTCGGACGAAGGAGGATTCTGGCCGGCGTTGGCGAATTACAATCTGCTGGGGGATCCGGCGCTGCAACTGCCTCTGCCTGACCCTATTCCTTGGCCAAAGCAGAAGCCACCTTCGCCCTCTCCAGAGATGCTGGCTCAGGCGGCGGCGCTGACCGTGCGGGAGGGAATAGCCCTTGCTTCCCTGACGGAGCGGAAAACGGCGGTTCACTTGGAAACGGGCCTCATTGACACTTCGCTGGCGGTACGGCCAGCAGAAGAGGGGCCTGCCGCAGCGGGTCGTCGGTGGAAGGCAGGCTACTATCTGGTCCAGTTTTGGCCGGAGGAGGTCGCCACGGGCGAGCGGGCCCTTGCGCGGGCCGGCGGAGAGGTGTTGGAGCACGTGCCGGAACATGCGGCCATTGTTTACCTGTCCTCGTCGGCGGCGCGGGCGATGGCTACGACGGAGAGCGTCCGCTGGCTGGATGAGTTCCGACCGGTCTACAAAGTGGCTCCGGCGGTGGGAGCCGCCTGTTTGGCGTTGGATGCAGTGCTGACGGTACTTCTGCGCTGCTTTCGGGAGCGGGAGCGAGCAGCGGTGGCCGCCCGTTTACCTTCGGTCCAAGGTGAATGCTTAAAGTTGCTCTCGGCGCCGTGGAGGGACACTTTACTGGTGCGTCTGCCAGCCGCAGCGGTGTATAAAGTAGCGCAATGGCCGGAAGTGCGGGCCTTGCTGCCGGGGGAACCCTTGCCGAGGGAGGAGGGAGAACGATGAAGCGTTCTTTGGTGTTGGGCGTGGTGCTGGTACTGCTGGGGGGATTGGTAGGTGAAGGCCGGGCTCAGCGGGTGGGCTTGCAGGAGTTGCCCCTATTGCTTCCGGGGCCGCCGCGGGTGCCGGTTCCCAAACCCATTGACGATCTCATTTTATTGGAATCGGAAACTATTGATGTGCGGCTAATAGTAGCGGCGGAGAACGCGGCCCGCATCAACGACGGTTTGGCACGGCTGGGTTTGACCCCGGCCCAGCCGACCTATTATCTGGTGCACACTCGCCTGCCAGCGGACGAGGCCCTGCTGGCCGCGTACACCAGGGCCGGCGGGGAGGTGGTCAGTTTCATTCCTCGCAATACCTACATTGTGCGCGGCAACGAGGCCACCATGCGGGCCATCGCGGCCCTGCCGGAGGTAGACTTGGTGACCCTCTACCATCCCATTCACCGCCTCAGTCCCCGGTTGGTAGCGCGGCTGCCTCAGTTTCCCGGCCCGGTGAGGGTGCATGTCCTACTGTTTCCGAGCGAGAATCCTCTGGCGGCCCAGGCCGCCTTTGCCCAATTGGGCGGCATCGTGGAGGACACGGGAGATACGCCCTACGGACCTCTGTTGCGGATGCGTTTCCCTCCGGCCGCGGTGCCCTTTCTGGCGAACCTGTCCGGCGTCCAATGGGTGGAGGAATATGTGGAACCCAGGTTGTACAACGACCTGGCAACGGGCTTCACCGACAAGGCAGGTATTCCCTCCGGGGGCATCATGAACATCGAACCCGTTTGGAACCAGGGACTCGACGGCAGCGGAATGATTGTGGGCCATGCGGACAGCGGTTTGGACGTTGGGGTTAACAACACCTCCATCCACGATGACTTCGAAGATGGAGCGGGAGGGACTCGCATCACGGCAGCCTTTGGCTGGGCTCGCAAGACTACGCTGGCCACCCATACTTTCGTCTCGGGCTGGCTCGACCTGGTCAATGATGTCACCTGGGAGGCCCACCGGTTCGTTCCCACCTCCGACGGGGAAGTGTTAAGTGTGGTGTTGGCTTTCACGAACCGGAGCGGTTTTGGGGCGACCAGGGGAACCATTAGTTGCTACATTTACTCGGACAGCAATGGGGCACCGGACAGTGTAATTACCAATGGAACTGGTAGCCTGATTAGCGCCAGCAAGTTTGATGAAAATCTGCGGGCTTATTGGGTGAGTTTTCAGGGGCCTTCCGTGAGCCGCAACACACCTTACTGGATTGTACTCAACTTCAGCAATGCGGTGGGGACGATGTACACCTTTAGTTCTGACGATGGCACCAATCAGCATCGGACCTCATCTAACGGTACAACTTGGAACGACCCCGATGCTCGCCATTGGTACTATCAGGTTTTTGCCACTGGTGCCTGGAGCGACCTCACTGGTCACGGCACCCACACCGCCGGCTCTATTCTGGGCAACGGGGCGCAAAGCAGCGGCCAGTTCCGCGGGCCGGCCTATCAGGCCAACCTTGTGCATCAGTCGTTGGATGAGGATGGAGACCCCAGTTTAGAGGGGATTCCCCCCGACCTGGACGGGCTTTTCGGTCAGGCCTACTTGTTGGGAGCCCGCATTCACTCCGACAGTTGGGGCAGTAAGGTGAATGGTGACTATGACCTCGCAGCCATGCAGGCGGATGCCTTTGTTTGGGACCACCCGGACATGTTGATTGTCACCGCGGCAGGCAACGAGGGCACCGATGCCAATTCCGACGGGGTGGTGGACCAGGATTCTATGACCTCGCCGGGCACGGCCAAGAACGTGCTCACCGTCGGCGCCAGCGAGAACCTGCGCAGCGGGGAGGGCTACAACGTGACCTATGGTGCTGCCTGGCCGTCGGATTTTCCCGCAGACCCCATTAAAAGTGACCACGTTTCCAACCGCATTGACGGTATGGCTGCTTTTAGCAGCCGCGGGCCCTGTGACGACAACCGCATTAAGCCCGATGTGGTGGCGCCGGGGACGAATATCATCTCCTGTCGGTCACAGCAACCGGGGGCCGGAACAGGTTGGGGGGTCTATAACACCTATTACGTTTACAGGGGCGGCACCAGCATGGCCTGTCCCCTGACCGCTGGTGCGGCCACCCTGGTGCGGGAGTTCTTCGTGGAGCAGAAAAATCACAATCCCTCTGCGGCCTTGATTAAGGCCACTTTGATTCACGGAGCCACCGATATTCCAGGTCAGTACATTCCTTCGGAGGCCGGAACGGTTCCCAACTACAACGAGGGTTGGGGCCGAGTGAACCTGTACGATTCGCTTTACCCTGCGGTGCCCACTTACTTTATGGACGCCACGCAGGACAATGGCCTGGCGCTGACCAATACCCAAACCTCAGTACAGGCCACCGTCTATGTGACCGGCAGTACTAATCCCTTGAAGGCCACCCTGGTCTGGACGGACCCGCCTTCCAACCCGGCTGGCACCGGGGGACTGATTAACGACCTGGACTTGCGCATTTACCGTCGCAACGCAGACAACACCGCAGACGAGGCCACCCACTACCCGAAGGGCGTCGAAGGGGGGGCTGCAGGAGACGACGCTACCAATAACGTGGAGCAGGTGGAGGTGACCAGTCCTATTGTGAATCGTTACTACCGCATCGAGGTCAGCGTTTCAGGTTCCTTGAATGCTAACTACTCTACCCAGCCGTTTGCCCTAATTGTCAGCGGCAATTTCAGTGAGCCGACGGCGGTGGCGGTAGCCGAGTGCCGAGCGGTACGGCGGGGCCGGAGCGTATATCTGTCTTGGAGCGTGGCTGAGGGTTCAGATGTGGCCGGCTTTAACCTCTATCGGGGCCGAAATGCGGGGGGGCCGTTTCGCCGGGTGAACCGGCGGTTTTTGGCCTTCGAGGAGGAGCAGGACTCCTATTGGTTTGAAGACTGGCTGGCCCCTTCTGGGGAGGTGTACTACCAACTGGAAGTAGTGACCACCAACGGCCAGAGACAGCGCTACGGACCAGTGCGATTGGCCCCTCTCAACGGGGCTAAAGCCTCTCACATGAGGAGAACTTGCCATGGCTAAGGATAAGCAACCGCCCAATTCCCTGTCACGGGACGAGGAGCGTCCGCCCTATCGCCCTCCACGGGTGCTCCTTTACTCTCAGGATGAACTGCTGGCCCAACTGGGGCCGGTCAGGGCCTGTGCCAGTTTCAATCCTTTTGAAAGCAGCACTCCGCCGGAGGGCAGGGGGGAAAAATGGTTCGATTTCGAGGTTTGAAACCGGCCCTTCAGTGCTGTAAACCTTAGGCCGTCAAGCGGGAAATGTACTGCCTCACACGGTTAAAACTGGGTTTCACTTTGGTCGAGGTGTTAGTGGTTTTGACCATTCTCGCTGTTCTGGCCGCTCTGCTCTTCCCCGCTCTGGCCGGAGCGCGGGAGAGTGGACGGCAAATTCGCTGCCTGGCCAACCTGCGCCAGTTGGGTGGGGCTATCTACCTCTATTTGCAGGACTACGACCAGAAGTTCCCTTATGGCCTGGACCCCTTCGACCGCTACTACCCGGAGCAGTGGCTTGGCTGGAGCAATCCCTGGACTGGGGAATCCTACTATGAGCAGGTGCTGCGGCTGATTGCCGTTCATCCTACGCAAACCAACCTCGACCAGGTGCTCCTGCCCTACTACTCGGGGGAGCCGGAGGTCTGGCATTGCCCGGACGACCGCGGGTGGCCACGCAGTCCGGGAAATTCCTCCCTTTTCCACACCTTTGGCAGCAGTTACATTTACCGCACCGAACTGGCCCTGAGCCATATTCCCTTGCCTTCGCTGGCTCATCCCTCTGAAACCAACCTGTTAGTAGATGCGGTGGCCTGGCACCGCAAAGGTCCGCGAACAGTCAATTTGCTGTACACCGATGGGCACGTTAAAAACGTGCGGGAGGAGGAATATTGGGCGGCCCATTACACGTCGCTGTACTGGTAAAGGTAGTTCGTTGGGTTCGTTCCCACCACGGTACGTGATGCGTGATACGTGACGAGCATCCAGTATCGGGGTGCCGGGACGGTGGCCTACGAACGCAACGCTCTCAGGCCTGCGGCTGATTTAATCGAGGGACAGGATGCTCTCGGATAGGGAAACAACCTTTCTCCTTGCCAAAGTCTGTCTCAAAACGGGGAATGCCCTCCCGGTTTGGGGCAACAGTATGGCTCCACTCCTCAGGGAGGGGGACGTCCTGGAAGTGGACTTGCAAATGCGGTGGCTGTACTTAGGGGACATAGTGGTCTTTCGTTCGGGCGGGGAAACAGTAGTGCACCGCATCGTGGAAATCTGGAGAGGGAGAGAAACGGAGGAGGATGAGGGAGGGCCCTTTGAACTGGTCACCAAAGGGGATAGGCTGTGGTGGTGCGACCCGCCCATTTCTTCGGAACAGGTTTTGGGGAGGGTGCGGGCGGTCTATTCGGCCCGGGGAGTGATTCGCTTCGATACCTGGCTGGGGGCAATGCTGAGTTATGGAGTAGCCTGCCTGTCGAAGTGGCAGGCCAGGGTCTGGGAAGGGCTGCGAACGCTCAAGCGCATAGCAGTAGGAAATTACCAGGGCTTACCAGTGCGCCTGGGACGGTGGCTAATTCGGCTCTTGCTGGCCTTGCCGCTGCGTACGGTTCTGGGCATCTGGAGTCGGTCGTCGTGTTGCTATTACCATCCGCCCCTCCCGTGGCGCATTGACGCTACGCCCAGTTTCCCCTCCAAAGTTTACTGGAAACAACTCCAACCCCATCCCCGGCAAATGGCAGCCGGTCGGTTGGCGACAACCTTTCTTACGCTGGCCTTCTTTATGGGTACGCTGCCCATCTGGGGGCCTCCCTTAAATGAGTTCTTGGGGCAGTATGAGCAGCGAATGCTCCAAACGTTGGCCACCGCAGAGAACCCCCCGAAGTTCCCCCGCCCGAAAACTCCTCCCCAAACCCGCCGCGAATGGCTGGTGGTCAAAAGCAGGCAAATGCACGAGGAGAGGACGTATGGGGAGCAGACCCGCGAGGGGCCTCAAACCCGGATGAATTTCGCTCTCCCTTCCGCGAGTACTACCACTGCCTCCCGCCGCGCTGATGACCAGCGCGAAATTACTTCCCTTGAGTATCGCCTGCGCATCACCGAACTGGGCCCTTTCATGCGCATTGAAGCCCTCCTCGAAGTGCCGGAGGAAGAATTGAAGGACTTTGCCCACCGGAAGGCGCGGGAACTAAAGCGCAAGCACGGCCTTAAAAAGGTGCAGGTTACGGGATATCGCTTGGGGGATAAATTTGAAGTGCGCATCCAGCCGGGGAAAGGGTAAGCAGATGCTCACTCCCGAAGGCCAAGTTCTCCTGCTGACGGCGCGTACCGCGCTCAATGCTGCGCAGCAGCAGCATTTGGCCCGGCTTTTGTCTGCTCCCTTAGACTGGGAGCGTCTAAGCCGAGCGGCCTGGGGGCACGGTGTAGCCCCATTGCTGCACCGTCACCTACGGCAGCAGGCTCTTTCCGAGTTGGTGCCGGAACCGGTGCGCACCTCCCTGGAACGTTGGGCCCACGCGACTGCCTTCCGCAACCTGAAACTGCTGACGGAACTGCGTTCTTTTTTGTTAGCAGGTGAGCGGGCCGGTCTGCCGGTGATAGTGCTGAAAGGTGCGGCTTTGGCAGAACCCGTTTACGGCCATTTGGGTCTGCGGCCCATGGTGGATGTGGACCTGTTGGTGCCCCAGCAAGCCCTGCCTTTGGCCGAGTCGGTGCTGGAACATTTGGGCTACCGGCCTGACTTTCCCCATGCCTGCTCCCGGCGGGCCTGGGAGCACCATTACGTCCACCTGGCCTATCGCCGACCCGGGGCCATCGGGCCCGTGGAACTCCATTGGGATTTGGTGCCTCCCTATCCCCGCGTGCCCTTTCAATTGAACGTGGCCCAGATTTGGCCCCGAACGCAAGTGGTCACCATAGTCCAGATGCCGGCTAAAGTGCTGGCCGGGGAGGATTTGCTGCTCTACCTCTCGCTGCACCACTTCCACCACGGCGGCGAAACTCTGTTGGGCTTCTGCGACGTGGCGGAGGTGATACGCCGGTGGGGGGACCGCCTCTCCTGGCTGACTTTGGTCCGCCGGGCCAAAGAAGCAAAGGCCGCAAGGGTAGTGGGCTACACCCTTTGGTGGGTGCGGGAGTATTTAGGGGCACCGGTGCCTTCAGAAGTTATCGCAACCTTGTGTCCCCAGGCAACGATAATAGACTGCTGGCGGCAGCGTCTGGATGGAAGTCCCATCCCCGCCGCCCATCTAATAGGCAATCCGTGGGCTCGATTAGGTCGCCAACTCCTGCTCCTCTCTGGACCGGTCTTTCGCTGCTGCTTTGTCTGGCAGTCCCTTTTACCCTCGGCTTCTGCTTTCTCGCGGTTCCATCCCCTTGAGCGTTCGGTTTGGCGTTATCTCTACTATCTCCTGCGCCCTACGCGCCTCCGTAGTGCGGGCCGCTATCTGGGTAGGCTCCTGGGGAGGCATTGGGGGTGAAGCCCTGGTTCAGCATTTGCCCTATTCTTGCAAAATTGGCCGACCCAGAGTATAATAGGTTTGTAATCCGGGATGCGTTTCAATCCCTCATAGGTAGGCTACAAACTCCAGTTCTTCCGCCCTACACATGTGCTCTGCGTGCGGCCAGGTCTACGCTTACTCTCCAGGTCTGTTCCCCCTGGGTTACCTCTACCTGTACCTTATCTCCTTCTCGGGTTAGGGTTGCTTCTGGGGGGCGAACAGCGTCTGCATCGTGGACCCACAGCAGCGTAGCCACCAGCCATTCAGGTATGCGGTGCAGGGAAGCCAAACTTAAGTAACGGTGCGCGGGTGCCTGGGGAGAACCGTCGCGCCAATCGGTGTAGTGGGCGGTCCGTTCCGCTTGGGTCAGGACATAGCCCTCTGCACGGTCGAGGCCCAACCATTCCCCGGTCAGCACTGCCGGTCCTCGTTCCAAATGCCAACGGGTGTCCTCTATGGTAACTTGGGTTCCCGTTTCGTAATGCAACAGCCACTCGAATTTACTTTGGCCCTCCACTGCCAGGTCATCTATCAGCAGCACCCCATCGGGTTTGAGAAACACCGCATAGCGCACGAAACGAGCCAGGCGGCCTCCGTAGGCTGGGGTCAGGTCGCAGACCACCACATCCACCGGGTCGCGGAACTCGGTGTGCACTATCCGCCCCACCGCTCCCTCGGTGTACACCTGTCCCTGACCGTCCACCAGCACCGTATTGTGCCCCAGGGTGGCGTTGGCCTCCCAGTCCCAGCGTCGTTCCTGGGGGTCGAAGAAACCGTGGGGATGGTCATAGGGCCACACGCCGGGGTCGGTGACCAGCCGTTGACCTCGCCCCACCAGCAGGAAAGTGCCCACGTCCAAATGAGCGTGGTTGACCGTGGTGGCTCCGGCGTGCAGACCGAAGTAAGTTGCCTTATCTTCCCATCCGCTGCGCAGGGCAACGGTCTCAATGGCCGGGTAGTATCCTGCCGTTGGCCACAGGATTGGGGGGTCAGGGGCCAGATGGGGGTCGTAGAACAGGAAATACTCCACGCTGCTGGGCTGAGGCTTCCGGGCGGCCAGCCATTGATAGCGAGGGTCTTGATACTCGCGGGCCAGCAGAGCCATCAGCCAGGGGTTGGGACGGTGGTTGGAGCAATCCTCAAAGTTGAAGCAGCCGTCGTCGGGGGTGTACATGTCCAGAGCCCATTCTCCCGTCACTCGCAAGTAGGGATGAGTGAACAGGTCTACGCCAGTCACCCGTTTCAGCGCGGCGGCGAACCGGGCAGCCTCACCTATGCCGTAACCCCAATAGCCTACTCCCTCCGGGTAGGAGCCATCCTCCCCTGCGTGGTCGAGAACTGTCAACACCCCTTTTAAGGCCAATTCCAGGCCCTGTTGGACCTGGGGGAAGTTTTCGCACAGTACTAAAATGGCTATGCCCATCTCCCCGCAGATGACGCTGTTCCAATTGTGCGTGCATTGAGTCCACCATTCCCCTTGGGTCGCGGCAATTTCCACAAAGGGTCGGATGGCCCGCTCCAGGAGCATCTGCTCGACGTACTGCTCCTCATCGGGGGTAAGGGCGTGGAACAGCCAATCGTAAGCCGTGGCCAAGCCAGCCGCGATGCCTGCTACGGTCAAATCCACCCGGAGGGGCTTGTGCACGTCCACCACCCAATCTTCGGCCTCCAAAACCGTCCACAGCCGGTCTCTGGCTGGGGCGTGCAGGTCAGGGTTGCCAGTTATCCAAGCAATTAGGGCAATAGTCTCCGCTTCCCGCAGCAGACCTCGTAAGTTATGGGGAAGGCGGGCTTCCGGGGGAATGCGGCGAGCAGCAACCCGGTGGGCGGTCTCCGCCAGTCCGGCCCACACCTCCGGCAGGGCCTGAATTTTGGCCCGCAGCATTTCCCGGTCCAGAGCGGTAAAGAACAGCCGAGGATGTTCGTGGTCGGGCACCGGCCACCACTGGCGCAGTGCTGCATGAAACTCGGACATGCTCACCCTCCCGATAGCCTATTCCTCTATTTTCAGAGCAGGCAATTGGGCAATTTCCCCATTGCCCAATTTGGCTACCTTTCCGTGTTCTCCGTATGGTTCTGTGGCTAACTGCGTAACTACTGGTTTGAGCGCGTTTGACTATATTTTATTTGACTGGTCGCGGTATTAAGGCCCGCACCCGGTTCCAGACCCGGCTTAGAGGGCGCAAATGGGGTTTCACCTGAAACTGCCAAAGGTAGCGGCTCCAGGGCACCAGATGGCGGTTAAATACCAACAAATCCACGTGGTGGCGCAGGTAAGGGGTCCACCGCTGTTTGAACTCACTTGCCTGTCCCAACAGGTCGAACTCCCTTGCCTCCTGGAAGGCTTGCTCCAGCACAAAAGCCTTCAAAATTAAGCCCGGGGAGAACTTGCGGAACTCAGCATCGTAGCCGATTTTGAGGTTGTACACTTTGCCCTTATAGCGCAGGCTGTACTCAAAGGCCAAGTCCTGCCCCTCCAAGGTCAGCAGGGCAAAGTAGAGCCAACCGCGTTCTTGGGCCCGTTCTGCCAACCGGGTGTAAAACTGCCGAACTTCTGGCCTGGAAACTAAGGCGGTGCCCAATTCATACGTCCAGGTCTTGGTGGTGAGGCGGAAAATTCGCCCGAGTATTGCCTGTAAGTTTTCAGTTTCCCGGATAAGTTGCAAGTCGCATCTTCCTCGTTTTTCCAACCTGCGGCGCTTACGTCTCAGTTCGCTGCGGAAGTGGGAGGACTTGCTGGCTAGAAACTCTTTCCAGGTCGTTTCAATGGGAATGTAGGGCGAAAGCAGGTCAGGCATCGTACCATGAAATATCCCGCGGCGGGAAAGTTCCGCTTGCAGTAGGCGTAGGGTATCCGAATTCTCCGGCAGCAGAATAAGTTCCCATTCGTCCCACTCTGGGAACTCCCCCTGGAAGAAGTCCACCAGTCGGGCAATAGCGGCCTCTTTCTCTGGGCCTAACAGGAAACTGGTGCGACAAGAATGGCGGTTGGCCAGAAACTCGACGGTTCGCAGGGGGATTCCCCACCGCCGGCGCACCGTGCGCATCAGGGGGGCAATGGCCCATATCTTTCCCTCGCCCTTCACGACCAAGACAAACAACTCTCGACCTCGCCCAAAACTCTCCCACCAAGCGGTCAGCCATTCGTGGGTCAAAAAGGGCACGTCCACGTCACTTTGGGCCAACAAACTGTTCCACACGGGAGCCAGGGCCTGTAAACCCTCCCAGGTGTCCACGATTTCGACCGTCGGTTTCATGTCTTTTCTTATTCGCTACCGCCGATATTTTTCCTCCCGCTTCCTTTTGACAAGGTTACCTTTTTGTGGTATAATAGCAAAGAACCTCAACCCACTTTCCAAGCCGATTTGGGATGGCTCATTTGTGCTTATTGTGGACAAAAAGGAGACAATTTCACTTCCGAACAATTGTCTCAAACTCACTCCTGGAGGAGGTAAAATGAGCGAGCAAGAACAATTAGCCCAGCAGCAATGGGAGGAATTCGAGGCGCGGCGCAAGAAATTTGCCGCTTGCTATGGTGAGCACGCGGGCTTCGTGCTGGCGGGGGTGTACGGCTCGATGGAGATTATCCACAGCCTGGGGGAGAAGGGGCGGCAGGTGGTCGCCGTGCGCAGTGGCGAGTACCGTCCCTGGGACCCCGAAACCATCGGCGTGGACGAAGCCGCAGAGGGCTATTTCCTGCAGTGCATCAACCGTCATTTTGGGGAGAAAGTGGCCATCCTCAGCGAGGAAGCCGGCCGGCGAGGGGAAGAGGGGAAAGTGGAATACTACATCGTTTCTGACCCCTTCGACGGTTCGCTGTTGTACAAACGGCGCATTCCCGCTTTTTGGTACACTACGCTGGCCATTTACTCGGCCTCCGGGGAACCCCTGGCCGCGGCGGTGTGCGATGTGCCCAATCGCACGGTGGATTTCGCCAACGAGGAGAAAGCCTTTACCGGCCGGTTCGCCGAGGGAGAGGTAGTGGAGGTAAAAGAGGTACACCCCGCAGACACCACCGACATCGGCGATGCGGTGTTGGAAACCTACATGATGAAGGTCCCCCGCATGTATCCGGCCAGTGAGGTCTGGAAGCCGCTGCTCACCCGGGTCAAATTCATCCTGCCCAATGGTGGCCCGGCCGGCTATGCCGATGTGGCCAAGGGCAACGTGGACATCTACCTGGCCCTGGAGGAGGCGCACATCGAAAACTTCTCCTCCCTGCCCATTGCCTGGCGGGCCGGGGCGGTGGTGACCGATTTCGACGGCCATCCGGTCACCTTTGAGGACGACATCCACAAACGCTATTTCCTGCTGTGCACCGCAACCGAAGCGCTGCACGAACAAGTCTTGGCTGAAATTGCCAAAATTGATTGGAAATCACATCCCTGTTATCGGGAAATCGTAGAGGAAGGCTAAAGGAGGAACACCCATGCCGCAAGTAAAGGCTACCCAAACGGTAGACCCTTACCAACTCAACCCGGAGGAAGTTCCAGAGGAACTCCTCCTAAGTCACTACCTCGCGGAGACGGAAAAGTTCCGACATGCCGGCGTTTTCAAAGGCCCCTTAGCCTGGGACACCCTGGACAATATTGGCCCCTATCTGGAGTCCCTGGAGCCCTCGGTGGATGCAGAGTTGCGGCGGGCGATGGCGGAACCGCGCAACGTCTGCGAATGCGGCGGGAACATCGTGGGCAATGTTCTCATTGAGGAGGGGGCGGACATCGAACCCTTCGTAATCATTCGGGCCACAGAAGGCGGAGTGTACGTGGGCAAGAACGTCAAAATCCGCGCCTTTACCCGCATTGAGGCCGTCGGCGGCGTCTGGTACTTGGAGGAGGGAGTGGTGCTGGAGGCCGGCTGTGACCTCTGGGGCTACGGCCTCATCGGCGCCGGCTCCGTGTTGACCGATTCGGTTCTGCGGGGTAAGATTCACCTGGGCGAGGAGAACCACTTGCTGAAAGCCTACCTTTTAGGCCCCACAGTGGTAGGCAACCACTGTGAACTGCGGCCGGGGGCTTTCCTGCGGGAGAACTCGCTCTTCGGTGACCACATCGAATTCCGCAGCGAGTCCAAAAACTCGGTAGTGATGGACGGCTTCTCCGACAAGGCCACAGCCGCCGCCCACTACGCTTACATCGGGGACAGCATCCTCGGGCGTGGGGTCAACTTCGGTGCCGGCACGAAGACCTCTAACCTCAAGGTGGACCGCTCGCCGGTGAACGTCATCGTCAACGGGGTGAAATACGTCACCGGGCGGAAGAAATTTGGAGCCGTAGTTGGCGATGAGGTGGAGACGGGCTGTTTGACGGTCTTCGACCCCGGGGCCCTGGTCGGACCGCGCACCCTCACTTACCCCGGCACGGCCCTGCGTGGCTACTACCCGCCGAACTCCATCATCAAACTGCGCCAGACCCACGAAATAGTCGAGCGGCGGTAGAGGACGTGGGGGGCTAAGTAGGTGACCAAGTGGCTAACCCTCCCACCCCCCTTCCTTCCCTTGCCTGCGGGGGATAGAGGGAAGTGGGCTCGAGTGACTGGTCAGCCACCCTAATAATTGCAATTGCCAAATTGCCCCCAACCGTCTACCACCTCTCCTCGTCTGTCCGTGGGGCGGGAAGAGCAAAATGACCGTCAGAGAATGGCTGCGGGCTCTGGAGGCGGGCGAGGAGGCCCTTTTGGCCCGCCTCGTTTCCCTTTATGGCGACGATGCGACCCTGCTGGCGGAGCGGCGGTCAGCCTATATCCGGGCTCTGCGGGCCTTCCTCCAAATTTACGGCGGGGGAGAGGTGCTGCTGACGCGGGCTCCGGGACGGGTGAACTTGATGGGCCGCCATGTAGACCATCGGGGGGGACATGTCAATCCCATCGCCCTCAACTTAGAAGTTCTGATTGTGGCCCAGAGGCGGGATGATGACCGTGTTGTGCTCCACAACACCGATCCCCAGTTCCCACCGCGGGAATTCCGCCTGCGGGAGGAACTGCCCCCACAGCGCGTCACCGCCGACGACCCCCAGCAGTACCCTGCTCTCTGGGACCAGTGGACGGCGGAGCAATTTGCCCAGCGGCAGGCGGCGGGGACGGAGAAGGATTGGGCCAACTACCTCAAGGCGGCGGCGGTTTACTTCCAGGACCTCTTTCGCGAGCCGGGGGGAACCTTCCGCCGCCAGTTTCGGGGGATGAACCTGCTGGTACATGGGAACGTACCCCTTTCGGCGGGCCTCTCCTCCTCTTCTGCGCTGTTTGTGGCTGCGGCCGAGGCCCTGTTGGCCCTGAACGAGGTGCACCTGCCGGTTATGGATTTCATCAGCCATTGTGGTTGGGGGGAGTGGTATGTGGGCACCCGCGGAGGCAGCGGCGACCATGCAGCCATGAAATTGGGCCGGCGCGGATACATCTCCCACATCGGCTGCCTCCCCTTCACCGTGGACTACGTTCCTTTTCCCCCGGACTATCGGGTCATCGTCTGCGACTCCCGCGACCAGGCCCACAAAGCCGGCGGAGCCCGCAACTACTTCAACCAACGGGTAGCGGCTTACGAACTGGGTTTCTGGTTGCTGCAGGATGCTTTTCCCAAGACCATGGCCCGAGCCGAACGCCTGCGGGACGTTAACCCGGAAACCCTGGGGGTGGAGGTGGCTGAGATTTACCAGATGTTGAAGGTTCTGCCGGAACGAATGACGCGCGCGGAGGCCCACGCCCGCCTGCCCCGACGGAAAGCCGAGTTGGAGGCCCTCTTTGCTCAGCACGACGAACCCGCAGAGGGCTATCCGGTGCGGGCAGTGTGCTTGTTCGGCCTGGCCGAATGTGCCCGGAGTCGGTTCTGTTTCGACCTCTTGCAGCGGGGCGACATCGCTGGTTTCGGCGAACTGATGCGCCTATCTCACGACGGCGACCGGGTGGTTACCTTCGATGCCTCCGGCCGGGCCCATCCCTGGGACCCCACCGTGCCGGACGAGGAGTTGGATGAACTCATTGCCCAGCAGGCCCCACTGCACCTGCAGCCGGGGGGATACGAATGCAGTACAGAGCGGATTGACCGAATGGTGGACTTGGCCCTGAGCGTAGAGGGGGTAGTGGGAGCGCAGTTGTCAGGGGCTGGTCTGGGCGGTTCCATGATGATTGTTGCCCGAGCCGAGGCAGTGGAAAGGGTAGTCCAAAGGATGACCGAAGATTACTATCGGGCCTACGACCTTCCGCCGGGGATTAACGTATGCGTGCCGGTAGAGGGAGCAGGGGTTTTGGCTGGTTAGTTGGGAGAGGAGTAGCCAGCAGAGGTGGTCTCTGCCCATTGCTGCTGATGATAGTGCAAGGCAAAGTGGTGCTGGCTGGAACGCCCTATCTGGCAGGTTCCTCCCTGCAAATGCCCCAGGGAATAGCGAACCTGGTGCGCTTTGCAGATTTGACTTTGGCCCAAGCGGTGCAGATGGCGAGTTTGAACCCTGCGCAGTTCCTCGGCCAGGCCCAGGCCGTGGGACACTTAGGGGCGGGACAGGCGGCGAACTTAGTGGTGTTCGCCTGGGATGAAGAGCATTCACTCCTCACCGTGCGGGAAACCATTGCCCGGGGGAGGTGGTGTACCGAAGCGAGTGAAGGCCAGTGGCGCGGTATTTCTTCATCGTCAACCCGCGGGCCGTAGGGGGGCCGGGACGGCCCGGGGCGGCCGCGGTCTCCCGTTTGGCGGCGGAACTAAAGGCCGAAGTGGTCACGACGGCTGAGCCGGGACACGCCACTTTCCTGGCCCGAGCGGCGGCGGGGCGGTATGACCCGGTAGTAGTGGTGGGGGGCGACGGGCTGGTGAACGAGGCCCTGAACGGTTTGCTCACTTCCCCCGTCCCAGATACCACCTTGGCCATCCTGCCGGCGGGAACGGGCAACGACCTGGCCCGCAGCGTGGGCATTCTCACCTGGGAAGACGGCGTGCGGGCCCTCCAGGGAGGCCGGGTGTGGGCGATTGACGTCATTGCGGTTACCTGTGGACGGGGAGGACGGGAAATTACCCACTACGCGGGTCTGGGCAGCGGGGTGGGCTTTGGGGCGCGGGTGATTCAAAGCACCCAGGAGTGGGTCAAGCGGCTGTTCGGTCCCCAGTGGTGCTACAGTGTAGGAGTGTTTCGGGCCCTGCTGAGTTACCGCTCTCCCTGGATGCGGGTAATTTACGACGGTGGCCAGGCCAGCGGGCGCATTTTTTTCCTCAGCGTGGGCAACGCCGAGTACGAAAGTGGAGGCACGATGCGCGTTTCGCCGGGGGCCAAGATGGATGATGGCCTGCTCAACGTCAACCTAATTTACGACGGGCCCCGCTGGGAAGTGGTCCTCAACTATCCTCGATTCCTGCGGGGCACGCACATCACCCATCATAGGGTGCGCTATTTCACTACCACGGCGCTGACCGTAGTGACCGAGCCCCTGGTGGCGCTGCAACTGGACGGGGATGTACGAGGCTGCACCCCGGCCCACTTTCAAGTTCGGCCCCGTGCCCTTCACCTGCAAGTGCCCGAAAGTAGGAACACAAATCAGGTTGATTTACCGATTATGTAAAAGGAAATTAGTGGTTAGTGGATAGTACAGGCACTAACCACGTGGGCAAAAGGCGGTAAAGATGGGAGATACTCCTCCCAATAGTCAATCGGCGAACAGGTCTTCGCGGTAACTGAGGGCAATGGCTTCCGCCCGGTTGCGGACGTTCAATTTTTCAATGATGCGCTTAACGTGATTGCGGGCGGTGTGGGGACTGATGAAAAGACGTTGGGCAATTTCCACGTCAGTAAGGCCCTTGCGCATTTCCAGCAGGACTTCTTTCTCCCGGGGGGTCAGTTTCTCGCGCAAGGCCTCTTCAGGGTCGGGGACGCGTCGGTGGGGGTCACCTAAGATGGCGGCTACCTCTCGGCGCAGAGCATTGACCCGGAAGGGCTTGGACAGATAGGCAGCCACACCGTAGCGGGCGCAGCGCAGGCAGGACTCGAAGGACCCGTAGCCGGTCAGAATGGCCACCGGCAGGTCGGAACTGATTTCCTCCCGAAGGGCCCTAAGGAGTTCGTAGCCATTCATCACCGGCATCATGAGGTCTACAATGGCCAAATCAAAGGACTCCCGCCGCAAACGCTCCAGAGCCTCCCGGCCATTGCTGGCTGTAACCACCGTGTAGCCAGCGGTTGCCAACACATCCCGGCAAACTTTCAATACGTGTTCATCATCGTCCACCACCAGGATGCGCTTCATAATTCTACCTCCTATTTTGCCTCTTCCCCGA
>DTZQ01000448.1 GCA_012961305.1 Armatimonadota bacterium
AAACTGGCTTGTGGTTGCTTGAGCGTTGAGAAGGTATTGGCGACGATGGGCGAAACGGACACCCCTGGCGATGATGCCCGGCATTTGTCCTCCCTGACATGGGTGGCGCTGCGTGGGACGAAAGCCATCGTCGCTGACACGGACAACCAAAGGCTCGTCAAGTTTCGCCTAAGACCGTAGCCGAAGAGTGCAATGAGGGAAGCAACCACAGTAGCGTGCCGAACGGGCGTGGGGTGCTGGTCGGGTCCGCTGAGGCGTTGACTGATCCCCAGCCGGTTTCGGCCAACCAACATCCAAGGAGGAAGGGAAGATGTCCATGCGTCAACTTCTGGTCATGTTTTGGGTCGGTGTGAACGCCCTCGGACATGGCGGGAGAGGGGAAGGGAGCGCGGCGCCCATCGTGCTCGAGAATGACGAGGTGAGGTACGTCATCGGAACCGACGGTCGCAATGTGGACCTGGTGGACAAGCGGACGGGCAGGAACTATTGCGTTCAGGAGCCGCCGCAGGTTTTGGCCATCCTGAAAAAGGGAGGCAAGCACTATCGGCCTTCCGCGTGCTCCTTCGCCGAGGGGAAGATGACCCTCGAATTCGGGGAAGCGGGCGTCACGGTGGCCATCGGGGTGACCATCCAAGCCCGCTACTTCGTCTTCGAGGTCAGACAGGTGAGCCACGAAGACATCGAGGAACTGACGTTTCTGAGCCTTCGGGTCAAGCCGGCAAAGTACGTCAGTGGAATGTCCGGCGTGGCGGCGGATGACAATTTCGCGGTCGCTCTGCGGGCGCTGAACCTGCAAGTGCGGACGCACGTGGGGGGCAGGCCCCTGCTGCTGCGGGCAACCTGCTACCCCCAGTACGGTCTGGTGGGAGCCAAGGTCGCCTTGGTCGGGTGCCCGGTCGGGGAACTGCGTTCCGTGCTCAAGGAAGTGGTGCGTCGCGAGGGCCTGCCCTATTCCCCCTTGGGCGGACCGTTCGCCCTGGAGGCGAGGGAGAATCGTCTCTCTTACCTCTTCGCCGTCGTCTCCGAGCAGAACGTGGACGAATGGATTCAACTCGCCCGGAAGTCCGGCATGGGCATCGTCCATCTCATCGGCTGGTGGCGCACACTGGGGCATTACGAGCCCAAGCCCGAACTGTTCCCTCACGGGCTGGAGGGCTTGAAATCGGTTGTGGACAAGATTCACGCGGCGGGCCTGCTGGCGGGGATGCATACCCTGACCGGTTTCATCTCCCCCAACGACCCCTGGGTAACCCCGGTGCCCGACCAGCGGTTGGCCAAAGATGCCACTTTCACGCTGGCGAAAACCATCCGCGAGGACGACCAGGTGATTCCTCTCCTGGAGCCGCCGGGCAACCTGGATACTGTCTGGGCCTCTCAGAGCCGGGGCAACGTCGTGCAGATTGATGACGAACTAATCCAGTACACCGGGCTTTCGCAGGAACCACCCTATGCCCTCACCGGTTGCCGGCGCGGCGCTTTCGGAACGAAGCCTCAGCCTCACCAGCAAGGGGCGGCGGTCCATCACCTCTTCAGCCGCTGGGCTGTCTTTTTCCCCGACATGAACACCACGCTGGTGGACGAACTGGCCGAACGCATCGCCCACGTCTTCAACACCTGCGGCTTTGACATGATTTATCAGGACGGGGCCGAGGTCTCCCCCAATGGGCGGCATGGTGTGGCGAAAATGCGGGAGGCGATATTTTCCCGGCTCAAAGGGAGGGTTCGAGTTGAAGCCAGCACCTGGAACAACCTTTCCTGGCCCTTTCACTCCTGTGTGGGGGCGTGGGACCATCCCCGATGGGCTTACAAACGTTTCACGGACGTTCACGTGGAGAACCTGCGGGCCGTTCGCGCCAGCAGTCTGCTGCCCTATCAGTTGGGCTGGTGGGTCATCAAAGGGCCTTCGGCAGACGGTCGGGGCATGTTTCCCGAGGAGATGGAGTACCTCTGCCTCAAGAGTTTGGCCTGGGATGCGCCCATGTCGCTGCAGGGGGTGAGTTTGAGTAAGACTCCCCCTCACGCCCGGCAGGATGAATACCTCACCATGCTCGGACAGTACGAGCGGCTGCGCCTCGCCGGGTACTTCTCCGAAGCGGTGAAGGAGAAACTTCGAGTCCCGGGGGCCGAATTCCATCTGGTCCGAGCGGAGGATGAGAAGTGGCAGTTCCTCCCGATGCACTATGCCATCCACAAGGTGACGGGACTGCATGACGGAAGCCAGGTGTGGACGATGGAGAACCCTTTCGGCCCCCAACCGGTGAAACTGCGAATCGAAGCCCTCTACTCATGCGCTCCGTACGAG
>DTZQ01000449.1 GCA_012961305.1 Armatimonadota bacterium
CAACAAACGACCAGTTTTTACGTTGTGAAGGCGATTTTCGCCAATGTCCAGCTTGACAATTTCAGGGAAAATAGGTTATGATTTGTAAAGGGAGAGTAGGAGGGAGGTGAAACCTATGCCCCTTTACGAATACAAATGTCAGGATTGTGGCTGCGTCAGCGAGTTCCTGCAAGGAGTCGTCCAGGACGAAGAAACCCCAGTTTGTCGGAATTGTGGGAGCACCAATTTGGTGCGTCTGTTTTCCACTTTTGCCGTGGGAAGTGGAGCAAGTGACAATTCACCGGAGGGGAGTTGCTGCGGCTTGACGGCTCCTTGCGAAAGCCCCAAACGCTGCTGTGAGAAATGGGAGACCTAATATGCCCGCTAAGGTTGAAGAAGAGAAGTGCGCCGGCTGTGGTACCTGTGCGGAGGTTTGCCCCTCGGGAGCGATTACGGTTAACCGTGTGGCCCAGGTTAACCCTAATTTGTGCACGGACTGTGGCACCTGCGCAGAGGAGTGCCCCAACCAGGCTATTACCCTGGTTTTAGAGCCGGAACTGGTGGAGGTGGTAAGCCCTTCCGAAAGGCCCATTGATTCCCCTGCCGAGGTAGAAGTGCCATCTGCCCCTCTCTCCCAACTGCCTCCGTTGCCCTCAGAACCAGTACCACCGACCACCTCACTGCTGGAAAGGTTGGCCCATATAGGTTGGGCTGTCGGGCCCTTGCTTCTGGACCTGCTAAAGCACCGGGTTAGGGAGACGGAGGAGAAACCTTTCCAATCGGGTAGTAGGCGAGGTCAGAGACGTGGTCCTCGTCACCGGTATCGCGGAGGACGGGGCCCGTGAGGGATAAATCGCTTTTACCAGTAAGGAGTATATGCCCGGGGAATTGAAGGCTACACCAAAAAAGGAAAAAGCAACCTCAGCTCTGCCCAAAGTGGGCTGGTTCTGTACCTACGTCCCAGAGGAGATTTTGCAGGCGGCGGGCCTGCAACCGGTACGGCTGTGGGGCTCCACTCGGCCTATCGCTCTGGCAGATGGGTGCCTACATGCTAACCTGTGCCCCTACATGCGCAGTTGCTCGGACGCGGCCTTGCGGGAAGAGTACGCGGATTTGAGCGGGGTGGTGTTCGTAAACTCCTGTGACGCCATGCGGCGGCTTTACGATGCCTGGCGGCACTACACCTCTACCCCTTTTGTGTACCTCTTAGACCTGCCCCGGAACAGCACCAAGGCTGCCGTCAGTTTCTTTAAGCATGAACTGGCCCGGTTCCAAAGGGCGGTGGAGGAGTTCTACGGAGTTGCCCTTACCCCGGCTCGCCTGCAGGAGGCCATTGTCCAGGCCAATGAAAAGCGACGGCTGTTGGCCCAGTTGGATGCCCGACGGCGGCAACATCCCGTCTGGTTGCGCGGTGCGGAATGGTTCTCCCTGCTGCGGGAAAGCATGAACGATTGGCCGGCGGCCCGCCGCCGTCTGCGGGAGTTGCTGGCAACCCCTCCCTCAACCTCCACCTCCCGGCCGCGCCTCCTCATTGTGGGGGCAGTGCTGGAGAGTCCAGAAGTGCTCACCTTGGCCGAGGAAGCAGGGGCAGACGTGGTAGCGGAGGACCTATGCTTCGGTCGGCGGTACTTCGAGTCGCTGGTGGAACCTGACGCAGAGGCCCTGGAAGCGTTGGCGCGGCGGTATCTGACCAAACGACCTTGTGCACGCATGGCCAACACCGCCCGGCGGGCAGAAGAGTTGCTGCGCTTGGTGGAAACCTGCCGAGCAGACGGGGTTATCTACTACCAAATCAAGTTCTGTGACACCCACCAGTGGGACTATCCTCTCATTCGTCGGGCCTTGGCGGCGCAGCGAATTCCGGTGCTTTTCCTGGAGAGCGATTACACCCCGGGCGCGGCAGGGCAAATGAGGACTCGCGTACAGGCCCTGGTAGAGATGCTACGGGAGCAGGTATGTTTGCCTCTGGCAAGCAAATGTGGTACAATGGGGGACGTCATTCATGCAGGTCAACTGGAGCAAACTAAGGGAACAAATAGGACTTAAGGTGCAGGTCTGGCAGCGTTACCGGCAGGCGCGGCGAAAGCGCTCCGCGCAGCCGTTGGATTTGCGGGCCGACCGCTTGCGGGTGGAACTGGCTACGAAGTTGGCCTGGCAGGCCCTCCGGCGCCGCCGGCCCCTCATCTGGACGAATGTGTGGGCCCCTACGGAGTTGCTTTACGCCCTGGACTGCGTACCGGCCTCTCTGGAGGTGTATGCAGCCATGCTGGCCAGCATCGAAATGACTCCTTGCCTCTGTGAAGTAGCGGAACGGGAGGGCTATGGCCGCGATTCCTGTTCCCTTCTGCGCTCCGCCCTCGGGGCAGTGTTAGCGGGCCTTTTTCCCCCTCCCCAGGCCGTTGTGTGCACCTCTCACCTCTGTGACACGGGCACCAAAGCCCTGTACGCGGCCAGTGTGCTGGCGGAGGCCCCATTTTTCCTGCTGGAGGTGCCCCATCAGCAAAGTGCCGAAGCCGAGGGCTTCCTGGCAGAGCAATTGCGGGAGTTGGCTGCTTCGCTGGCGGCCCTTCTTGACCGGCCTTTTCGGGAAGAGCGGCTGCGGGAGGCCCTGCACCTCTCCAATCAGGCTCGCGCTTGGCTACAGAAAGCCAACGAACTGCGACGGGCCATCCCCGCGCCGATGTTGGGCCGCAGCAGTTTGGACTATTTCTACCTGATGACCATGGCCTTCGGCCATCCGGAAACGGTGACCGTTTACCGCACCCTATACGAGGAACTGGAAGGGCGAGTGCGAAAGGGTTTCAGCCCCCTCGGAAAGGAACGGGCCCGCATACTTTGGCTGCATCAAGTACGGCCCTATTTCCCCAACAACCTCCTGCACCACTTGGAGCAGGAATTGCGGGTGGTCGTTGCTTTCGACGAAATGGGTTACGTGTTCTGGGAGGAACTGGACCCTACTGACCCCTTCCGCAGCCTGGCACGGAAGTTAATGGCTAATCATTGCTTGGGGCCGATAGAGCGGCGCGTGGAAGCGGTTTTGCGGATGTGTCGGGAGTATCGAGTGGACGGGGCAGTTCACTTTTCCCAGTGGGGCTGTCGCCATTCCACGGGCGGCATCCGGTTCCTCAAGGAGGCCCTGCAGAAGGAGGGTCTGCCCCTCCTGAGTTTGGACGGAGATGCCGCTGATGCGTCCCAGTTTTCCGAGGGGCAAATCAGAACGCGCTTAGAGGCCTTTGTGGAGGTGTTGCTGTGATTACTGCGGGAGTAGATGTGGGGGCTTTGTCCACCGAGGTAGTGATTATGGGAGATGGAGGGCGTTTGCTCGCCAGTAGCATCCTGCCCACCGGCGCGAACAGCGAAAGGGCTGCCGAGCGGGCCATGCGGGAGGCCCTGACTCAGGCAGGATTGCGCTTGGAAAACCTCGACCGCATCGTGGCCACTGGCTACGGGCGAGTTAGGGTTCCCTTCGCCCACCAGCAGGTAACCGAAATCACCTGCCATGCCCGCGGGGCGGTGTACTTTTTTCCCCGCACCCGTACGGTCATTGACGTTGGGGGACAGGACAGCAAGGTCATCCGCGTCTCCCCCCGAGGGAAACCGGTGGACTTCGCGATGAACGATAAATGTGCCGCGGGCACGGGTCGGTTCCTGGAGGTGATGGCCCGGGCCCTCGAAGTAGACCTGGAATCGCTGGGGGAACTGTCCGCCCAGTCACGGAACGAAATAACCATCAGCAGTATGTGCACGGTGTTTGCCGAATCGGAGGTGGTTTCCCTCATCGCCCAGGGCACGCCCAAAGAGGACATCATTCGCGGCCTGCACAATTCCATTGCCGACCGCATTCTGACCCTGGCCCATCGGGTGGGAGTGGAGCGGGAAGTGAGCATGTCCGGCGGGGTGGCGAAAAACAGGGGAGTAGTACGAGCCATTAGCGAGAAGTTGGGCCTGCCGTTGAACGTGCCCCGGGAGCCCCAGATTGTGGGGGCCTTAGGTGCAGCCCTTCTGGCCCTGGAAGCGGAGGATTAGGTGCCACCACCGACCATCCCGATACTGGATACTCGATACTTGATACTGGTACCCAGCATCCAGGAACCATGTGCGAAGCGAATTTGACTCCACCGCCAGAACTCGCCCTGGAGGAGTGGCGGACGCGATTGGAGGAGGTCGCGGCGCGGGATTTGCCCCAAGCGCGGCGGGCGGTCCTGCTGCGCCTGGTCTGGCGGGAGGCTTATTTGACCCGGAGGACCTCATCCTGTACAAACTCTACTACTTCAGCCTGAGCGAGCAGCCCAAGCACACCCGCGACATCGCCAGCATCCTGCTGGCGGAGGGGGAAAACCTCGACTACGAGTACATCCAACACGGGGCCCATCGCCAGGGCCTCGACGGCCTGTGGCGGAAAGTACGCTGTGAGGTCAGGAGCCGGAACCCTGCTCTGAGCACGCATTGGGAATGACTCTGCAATGCTACTGATATGCCCTCTACATGCCGAAAAATTCCTCCACTGACAGGGGAAGTTCACCGCGTTGGACGCACTGGATTTGCTCCTGTACGGCGGCCTGCAGTTCCTGCAACCGGTCGCGCAAGGTAGTAAGTTCCCGCAGGGCCTGGGGATGTAGGTAGGCAGGTTTGGCTGCCTCAAACTCGGCCATCATGGGCTCATACTCCTGCTGTACGGCTTCCAACCGCTGCTTGGCCGCAGTCAGGGGGGCCAAGGCCCGAGCCGGGGAGAGCGCGGCTGCCTCCGTTGCCTGACGGTAGGTGGTCAGCACCTCCAACAGTTGCTCAAAAACGTGTACCACTGCCTCAATGCGGCGGGCCTCTACCGCGTACTGGCGCAGCCTTTCTTGGTCGTGGGCCGGATTCTCGGCCAGGGCGGTGAACAACATTCGGGCCCGCAGGGCCTGTCGAGAGCAGGTTTGTAACTTCTGCTGGGCTTCTTCCGCGTTGGCTTGTAGGGACTGCAGCACTTCGCCAGGGTAGTGGCGGGGATAGGGCAAGTTGGGGCGAGGGTAGGTGTAGGCATAAGGGAACAGTTTCCGCACGAAACCCTGCAGTTCGCCCGGCGCGGCCAACTCGTCCAGGGCTAAGAAGGCAGCCTGGGCTTCTTCTGGGGAAAGGGGAGCCAGAGCACGAGCATATTTGCGGTGGAAGGCCGCTATTCCCCCTGTGGCCTCCGGTGTGTTCCAACTCCACTCGCTCAGGGCACACAAATTGCGGTGAAAGGCCGGATCGTCGCTGCCGTAGGACTCGGTTCCGGTTGCTCCCTGCGCCTGAGCCAGACCTTCCATCAGGAAAATGTTCTCCACGTAACTCTGGTAGGGCCACCAGAAGAAGTAGCCATGCATGGGGGTAACCCAGTTTTCCAGGCCCAACTCCGGGCGAATGGTCTTGGGTGGCTGGAGCCCGTAGTGCCACCACTGCAAGACCACCTTGTCCGCTACCCCCGCCTCCCGCATCCGTTCCACCAGCGATTGGTTGAGCAAATCCATGTGCCGGGTCAACTGGTCGTTCCAAGTGCTGATTTTCCGTATGCCCTTGGCCGCCAGGTGGGAGCAAATTTTCAACAGGTGGGCTACCACGTGCTCCTCCGGCGACTTCTGCCGACACTGGGGACACTGACACCAGGGCGAAACTCGCCGCCGCGGGTCTCGCGGGTCGGCGCCGTAAATGGGATAAACTTCGTCCATGCCAAGGTGGAAGAAATCCACGCCTTGGGGGGTCAGGTAGCGGTCAATCAACTGGTCGTAAAGGGCGAAAAGGAGTTCGTAGGTGCGCGGATTGCTGAGGCAGAAGCCGTAGCCGGTGGGCTGGCCCTGCTTGTCCACCGCGGAGACCTCCGGGTACAGGCGGGGGATTAGAGTGTTGTGGCCGAGGCTGTTGAAATGCGGGCGGACGATGAGGTTTTTTCGGTGCCCGTAGGCCACGACTTCGCCAAAGAAATCCTCCTCGAACAGGCGGGGCAGGTAAGTTATTTCGACCTCTCGCCCCTGGGCCGGAGAATAGTAGCGGATGGTTTTGGGCGTTTGCAGTTCGGGATAGCCCACGAAAGGCACGGTGAGGAACTCTGTCACCTGCCCGTTGTACTGCACACACCAGCAGCCGTACACTCCCACCCCCAGCAGGTTGAACTTGAGCGTCGTCAGGCGGTCAATCAAATCCTGCCAGTCGGCCAGGCTCATTAAATCCATGCCCCATTTGCTTTCCAGGTAAATGCCCCGATAACGCAAGGCCGGCCAATCGCGGATTTCGCCCCGGGGCAGGACAATTTGGCCGTCTTCCCGGTGCAGCCATTGTTTGAGCGTCTGCACGCCATAGAACACGCCCGCCGCTTCGCCCGCAATTTCGATGGTCTCGCCTCGCGTGTCCAAGTGGTACTGCTCCGGGCGGTCTGTGGGTTCCAGATGCAGGACCAGGTCGCCCGGCTGGGGTTCGCCCCGGACCAGGGGTGGGCGGAAGCCAGCCAGTTTTTCCACCTGGCGGGCCCATTCCTGGGCGGCCTCCTCCAGCAGGGGGGCCTCAGCAGTCAGCACTACCCGACTGGCAGGGGAAACCCGGTACACCCCCTCGGCCAGGGTAACTTCCTGCGGTTGGGGAAATAGTTCGTAGGCCATGGCTTTTTAGGCTCCTTTTCCCTTCCATTTTTGCCCTATTCCTTCGGCTGAGGACAGGCAAGTGGAGGATAAGTCCAGGACTCCCCCGGCTGCAATTCCACCACCTCCGTGCGGGGCAGAAGGCCCGCAACGCGCTCTCGCAACGCGCCGATGTCTGCGGCTTGGTTGGGGAAAGTGCCGTAGTGGTAGGGAATCACCACTTCGGGCTGCAACAGGAAGGCTGCATAAGCCGCCTCCCGCACGCCCATGGTGTATTTGCCGCCCACCGGCAGGATGGTCACCTGCGGGCCGTACAACTGTCGGATGAGGGCCATATCCCCAAATACCCCAGTGTCGCCCGCGGCGTAGATGACGAGGTCCTGGGCGAAAGTGTACACAAACCCGACTGCCCCATCGGGCTCAGGCCGCCGCTCGGCCCAGTGCTCGCCTGCCAAACTGGTGGCATGAGTGGCGGGAACCAGGGTCACCGTTACGCTTCCAAAGGTCGCTGACCCTCCTACGTTCAGCGGACAGGTGTCCTGGTCGTAGGCCAGTCCGCAGCGGTCAGCGTAGAAGCACACTTCGGGCGTGCCGACCAAAGTTGCCCCCGTCCGGCGCACAATTTCCAGGCTGTCGCCCAGATGGTCGCTGTGCCCGTGGGTCACACAGACTAAGTCCGCCCGGGTGATGTCCTCCAGGGTCAGAGGACAGACGGGGTTGTCGCGAATCCAGGGGTCGTGATAGATTACCTCGCCAGTTTCCGTAGTGAACCGCAGCGAGGCATGGCCTAAGAAAGTAATTTCCACCCCTGCCATGTTCGTCACCTCCTTTAGGTACAATATGTAAAACAGGAAAGGTAAATTACGCCTTACGTTTTACACCTCACGCCCCAGCGATAGGCCGACGGGCATCTGGCGCCGGAACACTCAGGACTTTTCCCCTCGGTTGCCCAAATAGACCAGGTGAGCCGGACAGCGGCAATCGCTGGCTCCGAAGCGGGGAGCGATGATGCGGGCCCCTGGTTGGGCTAACACTTCTGCGTTGCGGGCGCATTCCTCGCGCTCCTGGGTGGGATAAATAAACACCGCCTCAATTTCGGCCTGTTGCAAGAGGTAGTCAATGTGCCAGTGGAGGCGTTTCTTTCGGCGCAGATGCCGGGCAATACGGGCCTCCAAGCCGTTTAACGCGCTGCCCGTGTACACGTACCAGCCAGCCGGAAAGGTGAACCTTCCCAACCGTCCGATTTGCATGGTTCTGGGACGGGGCAGGCGCAGCAGAAGTTGATAGACGCCTGAAGTCATAAGTCGTTGCCTCATCTCCTACAGCCTTTCCACCTTTTTCGTGCGGCGGTTCCAGCGCACCCGTTGCTGCTGGCCGTTCGGGTAGCGCAGGGTGAAGTAGAGGTAGCGTCCATCCTCCGACCACCCAGGAGCAAAAGTAGCCGTACCTTCAGCGAAAAATTGCTCCGTAGGCAACCCCTCCTCCAGCGTTCCGGCCTCAGGAAGGTACAGTTCCACCCGCCAACGGCCATTGGCGGGCATCCAATCATAAGCCAGCATGGTCCCGTCCGGCGACCAAGCAATCCGCCCGGCCCGGCCTCGGACGAAAACTTTAAGCAAACTTACCTCCCGTTCGTAACAGTCGTAGAGACCCAGGGCCGGATTTTGCGCCTCTACGGTGAAAGCCACATACCGTTGGTCGGGCGAAAGGGCCGCAGCCCCAAAGTTTTCTATTCCCAAAGTCACGTTACGGTAAGTGTTGGGCACCTGGGCGAGTTTCAACAAGCGCACTGGCCGGCGAATGCCCTCTCCCCGCAGCAGCAGATAGTCGCCGGCTACGTGTACCTCTCGGCGGGGACGGCGAATAATTACCGGCAAAGGACCTCCCTCTGGGACCACCTGACCGGTCACGGCGTTCACTCGAAACCGCTGGCGGGTCACAAACCTATCCGGCAAATCCAGTCCCACTCCCATAATCCACGCTGACCAATCCCCTGCTCCTTTTCCCCTTTTCACCGGGTAGGCCAGGGGGCATTGACCGTAATCGTAGTCCCGTTGTAGGGCCTGAAATTGGGGATGTCGCGCCACTGCGGCCCGGGCCATTTCCTCCCTAATGGGCGGCTGAGGTGGTTCGCCAGTTTTCCCCTGCAGGCGGTAACTGGCCCAGGGCACCAATGGACTGTGGGGATACTCCTGGAGGAAGGTACTCCACTCAGCCGGAGAAACTGGCTTTTCTTCGGCCTTCAATTCCAATAGCGCCCAGGCTGCTCGGTCTCGCAGCGGACTCCAGGGATAGTTTTGCAGCAGTTGGCGGAACTCCTCCCCCATATAGCGCAACCGGAGACCCCCCGCACCGCGCTCTACGGAGAAACCCAGTTCTCGCTGTCGAGCAGGGAAGTGCAAAATCCCTTCCAAAAATTGGTCGAGACCTGGTTCCTCCCGCCAAGTACGAGTTACAACCCGGGCCGCTTCCCCTGCTTTCAACAGGACTTCCGGCGCGTGCACATCCAGGGGGAATCGCCGGGCCAGGGCCCGGGCGAACAAATAGGCGGCCAAAGGTTCTCCCCGCTGTTCGTAGACCTCTGCCCGTTCCCACAGGTGCCGGGGGGCGTGCAACTCCTCCGCCCGCGCCAGCCAGCGAGCCACCCGCAGTCCAACGGCCTTCTCCCACTGGCGGGGGTCGAGAAAGGCAATGATGGCCCGTCCCAGAGTGGAAGGGTCGCGCCCTTTGCGCTGCGAAGTGGCCATTACTCGTTCCTGCCGGGGCCGAGCGGGGTCATCCGCGTCGCTCACCGCCACCGTCAAGCCCCACTCCCGAAGGTGCGGCGAGAACAGGATGGCCGGTAGGGTGACCAGGACCTCGTAGCCGTCCTCCAAATCCCGCCATTGCGGAGGGTTCTCTGCCACTACATCTTCCAACCCCCTCGCCTGGACGCGGCAGGTAGTTAAGCGCAGGACGTCTTCTTCCCTTCCTTCCTCCGTGGGCGGGGCAACGATGAGGTCCCACACCCGTCCCTCGTCCGTATCCCGGCGCCACTGGTCTCCTTCTACCAGGTAACGCCGCTGGCCTTGCGGGGGATGAGGGTCAATGGAAAACCGCACGTGGTCGCTGGAGGTGAGGGTAGGAGCCGCCACGCGCACTTCATCCCACACCCGAACCCGCAGGGTCAAATTGCCTTCGACATCGTACTGGCCTTCGGCGGTGAAACTCAGGTCAGTTGGGCCTTCCCAGACCGTTCCCGCCCGTTGATAAATGAGATGTTCCTCCGCCGCGAAAACATAAGGCCGGGGCGGTTCCAACTCCGAGGGGAAATAAAGGGTGTGAAAGCGTACCCGCCAGACGGGAGCCGAAAAGTCCCCGGCGAACAGGCGATACTCCGTGGCCCCGGTGCGGGGATAGCCCAGGGTTTCGCTGCGAAGTCGCTGTCCTCCCACGGTCTCCTCCCGGCAGGTGTAACTCCTTGCTTCCTGCCAGCGTCCTTCAATGGGGGCAAAGGCCCGCTTGACCTTCGTGCCCTCCCAGGTGTACTCCAGTACACACCTTTCGCCCTCGCGATAGAGCCGCACTCCCTCGGTTAACGGCTTATCGCAGGTAAATTGGGCCAGTGGCCGAAGGGCTTCCGCGGCGGGAACGTACAGTACCAACCACCCCCGGGGCCGAACTCGTCCCGGCAGCAGGTCGAACAGCAAGGCGACTACTCGTTCCCAGCCCACCCACTGCACCAACTGCGCCCCGGCAGGCAACTGGCGGCATAGGAGGGCCAGTTGGTCTGCGGAAAGGACTCCCTGCAACGCCTGGCGCTGCTCTTCCGTAAAAGGCCCCGCCTCCTTCTTTCCCCCCACCGCCGAAGCCAGGGGCATTACCACTATCCCCAAAACCGTTAAACTTGCCCACCAACGGTTCATCCGTTTCCACCCTTCGGATAGAGTATAGCCCATTTCCGTTAATCTGGCAAGAGGGTGCTCCGAAACCACCCCTTGCCAACTCCGTAAGGTTGTGGTAGAATACTGACTAACTGCTGAAGGAGCAGCCAACCATGAGGCCACAGGAACAATTGGAACAGTTGCACCAGAGGATACGGGCTTGTACTGCCTGCCGCCTGGCAGAGACGCGTACGCAAGCGGTGCCTGGCGAGGGACCGGTTCCGGCACGGGTGATGTTCATTGGCGAGGCCCCCGGCGCCACGGAGGATAAACGGGGGCGGCCTTTCGTGGGTCGGGCTGGTAAATTTTTAGAGCAACTGCTGGCACGCATCGGCCTCTCCCGCGAGGAGGTGTTCATCAGCAACGTGGTCAAGTGCCGTCCGCCGAACAACCGC
>DTZQ01000450.1 GCA_012961305.1 Armatimonadota bacterium
CCCTTGCCCCCACCCTTGCCCTCCCCGCGTGCGGGGAGGGTTGGGAGGGGGCCGAGGGTGAAGGCCGCCTGGGTAGTTACCCTGCGCTAAGGAATGCATTATACTTCAAGTCTCTAAAGGCGTCAAGATGCTTGTTCGTGCTACTATTTGACGCCTTGGGAACCATATGGTTGCTGAGGAACGATAAGGAAGTAGTAATCGGCCATTGATTGTTCCATCAAACGCATATTTCGTGGCCTGCGCTGCCTTGCGCATCTGTAAAGGGTGTGGCTACAATTGTGGGTTTTCAAAGGACAACTGGTATAACTTGGACAGAGGTGAATGAGCATGATGAGAATGTATTTGCTGGTTTCCGTTCTGTCCCTGCCAGTGTGGGCTTTGGACGGGGCGGGAAGGATGTCAGTGGAGCCCCGGGAAGGTCTGGTAGCAGGGCGGACTTACACTTTCACTTTCACCTATACCGTCGAACCCCCTCGGGTCACCAGCGTGCCGGGTCGAGTGGGCCAGGCGGTGCTTTTCGACGCCACGGTGAACGCTCGTTATCCTACTGCAGGCCATCTGAACCTGCGGGAGGGCACTATTGCCCTGTGGGTGAAATCGGAATGGGCCGGGGACGACGGTCAAACCCATCGCTTCTTCGACTGTTTCGGTGGGGAGGGTGAGCGGCGGTCACGCTACCATCTCTCGAAAATGGCCTCGGGGGTGCTGCGGTTCCAGATTTATGAACATGGCCGTACCCACGATTTGGACTTCGATGTGCGCGACCGCTGGACGCCGAACGAGTGGCACTACGTTGTGGCCACCTGGCGCCACATCGGCACCGGGCAGCCCCAGGGCGAAATGCACCTCTTCTTCGATGGCGAGGAAGTCGGCCAAGCCTTGAAAGGACGGGACATTCGGGTTGTAGCCTTGACCAATACCTTCAGCCTGGGGCGGGCTCATTGGGGGAGGGCGGAGGTAGCCGAGGCGGTTTTGGACGAGGTGGTGCTCTTAGACCGGGCAGTGACAGCGGCAGAACTGCCCTTGAGTACGCCTCCGGCGCGGGGTGACCCTCATGTGCGCTTTTACGTTCCGCTGGAGGGTTCCCTCACGCCCGCCGTCTCCCACCCCAAAATCTCCGAAGCCATGCGGCCGGGAGGAGGACTGAAAATTGCCATTCCCCGCACCTGGACACCACCTCAGAACCGAAATCCCGCGGGACCAGGGTTCGTCACCGCTACGGCTTCGGCTGGCACCTATGTAGACCTCTCCTTCGGCGACTATCGCAATATTGAGTGGTACATCTTCGCTACCATTGGCGGCGACCTGCTGACCCCTGGGGAGTGGATTCGCATTACCTATGGAGACCGTCGCTTCGGCAGTCCGGGGGCGACCATTCAACCCTTTCCTCAGCACACTTGGGTCAATCCCCGCAACCATTTAGGGGTGTGGTCGGACTTGGATGGTGACGGCACTTACGCCGAAATTCCTCTGGAGAACCGCTACGCTTTGACCATCTTAGCCGCCCCGGCCCGTTTCTTCGGAGTGTTTGCTCCCTCCACCGTAGCCGCAGGAGAACCCTTCCGGGTCACGGTGACGGCCTTTGACGAGTTCCGCAATCTGGCTCATCCGCCGTATCAAGGTTCCGTAGCCCTGGCTGCCCGGAAGTTGGAGGCCACGGGCGCTTCGCGGCCCCTGGCAGAATACTATTTCACCGCGGAGGATAGGGGTTATCACGTTTTCCCCGGTTTGACCCTGAGCGAGCCGGGGGTGTACGTGCTTACCGCCACGGGAGCCCAGGGGGACCTGAGGGGAGTCAGCAACCCTCTGGTCTGTACAGCGGAACGGCCCACTTGGCGCCTTTTCTGGGGGGATTTGCATGTGCACACCCTAATGTCTGATGGCCTGCTCACTGCTCAGGAATCCTACGAAGCAGCGCAGGTGTCCGGGCTAGACTTCGCAGCCAAATCAGACCACGCCGAAAGCACCACCCCGGAAGAATGGCAGGAATCTATGGCCGTAGCCAACCGCAACAATCGGCCGGGGGAGTTTGTAACACTTTTGGGCTACGAATGGACCTCCCGCTGGGGACATCGCAATGTGTACACCCCAGAACCTAAAATGCCGGAGTACAGTTCTGCCGACCCTGCCAGCGACACCGTAGAGGAACTGTTCGACTTGCTCAGGGGGAAAAACGTGGTAGTCATTCCCCATGCTTCCATCGGGCATATGCGCTGGCCAACTTATGACGAAACTCTCTGCCGTCTGCTGGAAATCTACTCCATGTGGGGCAGCAGCGAGTACCGCAACAATGCCCTGTGGGACAAAGGACAGGGAGGGCTTTCAGCACGGGAAATTCTGGCCCAGCCGGCCAAGGTGGGTTTTATCGCCTCCAGTGACACCCACGATGGCCGGCCCGGCCGCACGAACCCACTGAGCCGCTTCACCAACCTCAATCACCGAGGGGGATTAGTAGCAGTATGGGCAGAGGAACTGACCCGGGCAAGCCTTTTTGCGGCCTTGCGTGCGCGGCGGGCTTATGGCACAACTGGTGAACGCATTTACGTAGAATTCAGGGTCAACGGACGACCGATGGGCTCAGAAACGACCGGCGCTGGCCCGCCGGAAATCGCTGTGCGAGTGATTGGCACCGCTGATTTGCTGCGGGCGGAACTCATCCGCGACGGGAGGGTGATTTACGCCCCCGCGGGCAAGGGCCGGGAAATGCAGTTTGCCTACCGCGACCTGATGCCTTTGGAGGGCGAGCACTATTACTACCTACGGGTGCGACAGACCGACGGAGCCGTGGCCTGGGCCAGTCCAGTTTGGGTGCGGTTTTAAGTCCCCTCCCTTTCACCTCGGATAGCGAGAGGTCACCGCCCAGCCACCCTTTGGTTACTGGTTATTGGTTACTGGTTCCTCTCCCTCCAGCAAGGGCTGGACGGCCTGGACAAAGGTTTCGTAGGCCTGAGCACCGATGAACATTTCCTGCTGCTTACCGGCGCGGTCGTAAATGAAAGTCGCCGGAAGGCCGCCCATCCACTCGGCGGAGACCGAGCGAATAAAGGCGGGGTCATCGGCCACGTCTTTCACGTAGGAAGTCCAATCAACTCCCTGCTGGCGGAGGAAGTCCTTAACCGGGGTCAAATCCTCCGGGTCATCGTTGCTCACGAATACCACGACCAGTCCCCGGTCTTGGTAGTCCCGCTGCAGGCGCACTAAATCCGGGAACTCGGCCACGCATGGGGGACACCAAGTAGCCCAGAAGTTCAGCACGACTACCTTCCCCCTGTGCTGCGCCAGAACTTGGGGCAGGGTTTCCCTGTTGACCGGTTGCACCTCCGGTTCGCCAACTGCGGACCTGGTTCGGGCGGGAGAAGGAGTTGTTTCCTCCCCGGAAGTCGTTTCCTCCGCCTGCGGGGAAGATGAGGGCGGTTTAGCAGGAGGACGACAGCCCAGGAACATCCCCACCGCTAAACCGAGCGTCCAAAATGCCCATCGTCTCCTCATGAACCTATCCCTCGTCGGAAAGTTCCCCGCATCCCCCGTCCGAACCCGGGGCCTTCTTGGAAACCCGTTTGATGGTACAGCCCGTAGCGGGAACCTCCGTGGGGTTTACCTCCTTACCGGCCAAAATCGCGTCCAGAGCCATTCGAGCATAGCGCTTTGCCGGGTCTACCTTCGAAGGGTCGCGGTGGTTGTTGTCAATGGCTCCGTGATAGCGCAGGACGAGGTTCGCGTCCAAAATGAACAGTTCTGGCGTCACCCGCGCCTGGTACTTGTCGGCCACTACATTGCCGAAGTCCTTGAGCACGGGGAAGGGGAATTTCTGTTGACGGGCGTGCTGCGTCACTTCTTCTTCGGGCTCGATGTGGTTGGAATTGATGCCAATGAACTGCACTCCCCGGGGGATGTAATCTTCGGCCAACTGGCGCATGCGCTTGTCACAGGCCCGGGAAATCGGACAGCGCGTGGCGATGAACATGATGACCACGGCTTTCTTACCCTTTGCCAACTCCGTTAGTGAGAGGGTCTTGCCGTCCAACACATTCTTAAGCGAGAAATCTGGCACCTTGGTACCAATGGCCAATTTCGCCGGCCGTTCCCCGGCCATGGTTGGCACGGCCAGGGCAGATACCAGGGCTAAAATCGCCAGCACTCCCACTTGTGACCAAAACCGACGCATGAAGGAACCTCCTCTGAAAAGGGTTTGTTTTTCCTCAACGGTAACTACTCAGCCACTACGGCTATGTATGGTGTAATTGATACTCTATATCATGCAATTTTGGAAAGAAAAAATGCCTCAGATGCCTCCCTTGACTTAGACATGGATGGATGGGACTTTGACAGAAATGGTGTAGTAGATGAAGAGGAAAAGTTTACAAACCTTGA
>DTZQ01000451.1 GCA_012961305.1 Armatimonadota bacterium
AAAGTAATCCAACTTCCTCCCGCCAGTCCGGAGAACGTGGCCAAAATCATCCAGTTCGAGGCCGAATCGCAACTTCCTCTGCCCTTAGATGAAGTGGAATTTGACCATGCCCTACTGGGCCCGGCTCCCTCCGGGGAAACGGAAGTCCTGCTGGCAGCCTGCCGCAAGAACCTGGTGGCGGCTTGCTTGCTGCCGCTGGAACGGGCCGGCCTGGTGCCGGAGGTGATTGGCATTTCGGCTTTGGCTCTGGTGAACTGCTTTGCCCCTCGCCCTCCCGGTCAGGCAACGGCCCTGCTGGATTTGGGTGCCCGGGCCACAGAAATCGCCATTCTCAATGCGGCCGGCCAACTTCGGGCGGCACGAAGCATTGCCCTCAGTGGACAGGATTTAACCCGGGCCTTCCAGGAGGATTTGGGGCTGGAGGCAGGTGCCGCAGAGCGGGAGAAACGGCTAAGGGGGTTAGAGGTCAAAGGGCCGCGGATAACCCACTGGATAGAGGAACTGGTGGAAGAAGTGCGCCTCTCCCTGCAAGCCTTCCGGGCCTCGCCGGGCGGAACCGCAGTGGAACGCATCCTGCTGCTGGGTGGCGGGGCAGGACTGAGGGGATTGACCGATTTGCTGGCCGACCGTTTGGGCGTGTCGGTAGCCGTAGGAGACCCCTGGGAGGGGCTGGTTGTCGTCCCGGAGGTAAACGTTGCGCGCCATTTGTTTGCCGTGGCTACTGGGTTGGCCCTTTACGGAGACACCCCAGCCTTGGCCGTGAACTTGCTGCCCCGTCGGCGCACGGAGGCCCAGTTGGCCCTGCAGAAGCAACGCACCCTGCGGTGGGGAGCAGTGCTGGCCCTGATTGCCCTCCTGTTCGGCGGCTTGGGCTTTTTCTACGACCTGTCCACCAAGGAGCAACTGGCGAAGCAGTTGGCGGCCGAAATTGAGCAGCAGAAACAGTTGATTGACCGCCGCGTCGAGTTTGTACACCTACCCACCCAGGTGAAGATGATGCGTAATCTGATTGCCGAGGTGCGTGGAAAGTTGAACTGGCTGGACGTCTTGCGAGAGGTTAGCATTCGCAAGCCGGACAGTGTGTGGTTTACGGAGATGAGTTTCGACAAACGCCGGGCGGCGGTGTTCAAAGGAGTGGCCCTGTACAACTCGGCGGTGGCCGAAGTGATGGAGCAGTTGCGGCAGACGGAAATGTTCTTAGACGTGCGTTTGGACTATGCCAACGCCGCCCAAATGGAAGGACGCACGGTGTACGAGTTCCAAATCACCTGTCCCGTGCGGCGCCCAGAGGAGGGCCGACGACGGTGAAAGCATCGAAGCGAATCCTTTACGGCCTGGGAGTCTTGGTAGCGGCAGGCTTTTTCTTCGCCATGGTCGGCTGGCCGACCGTTTCCCGCTGGTGGCAGTTGAGCCACCTCATTGCCCAGCGGGAAGAAGAGGCGGAGTTGCTGCGAACGAAAGTAGCCAACTACCGCTTGCTGTACAAAGACTACCAAAAATACGCCAGTTTATTCGGCCCCCGTTTAGGCGCCGGGGCCGCGGCTGAGGAAACCCCGCGCCTGCTCAGCCGCATAGAGGGCCTGGCTGGGGCGAGCAAGGTGGAACTGGTCTCCATCCAACCCTTGGCCGTGCAGGAGGGGGAAGAAGGTTGGCTGCGGTTTCCTGTACAGGTCAGCCTGCGCTGTGACTTAAAAGGACTTACAGAGTTGCTCCTGCGGCTGCGCAACACCGTACCCTTGACCGATGTGGAACGGTTGACCATTCGCGCCGACCCCCGCCAGCCCTCCCAGTTGAACGTGCAGATGCTGGTGGTTTCCTACGGCCTGCTGAAAGAGGAAGTGATGGCTCAACGGGTGGCGCAACGCCGGGAACGGGCCCGCGCAGCGCGCACCCGGGGAAGGCGGTAGCCAAAACGGCCCTTGTGCCCTCGCGCTACGTGTTTTACCTGTGAAACCATAGAGGACCCAACCATGAAAGCAACACGCAAGCAAATGATTTTCCTCGGTGGCTTTATGCTGCTGGTGGTGGGCTTTTTCGGCACCTATGTTTACCGCGCCCTGGCCCCCAAGGGAGGAGCCGCGCGGGCGGCCGAGGCTTTGCGGCCAGCCCGAGCCGAGCGGGATTCAGGGGAAGCGAAGGCGGAGGAAAAGGAAGGGACGGTGAGTGCCGGAGAGGGGTTCTCTTTCCTGGCTTCTCCCGCCGCAGCCACAGAATACGCGGTTATTGCAGAACGCAAATTGTTTGAGCCACTCATCAAGCCGCAGCCGCAGCCTAAATCTCCCCCTCCTTCTACCCCGCCGGAGAAAATAGAGCCGGCCAAACCGGTGCCCCTGCCCCAGGAGGAAACTCCTCCTGCTCCTCCTTCCTCCCCCAACCCCAAGGTGACGGTTACCGGCTTTCTGCGCCTACCTACGGGCGGGCGGGTAATTGTGGAGAACTTGGAGACCAAAGAGACGCAAATCGTGGCTCCAGGTGAGGAGGCCTTTGGCTACACCGTGGCCCACCTGGACCCCGGCCGGCGGATGGCCCTGCTGATGCGGGGAGAGGAGCGATTCCCAGTGCGGTGGGGTGAAGGCAAGCAAGAAGTGAAAGTGGCAGCCAAACCGAGAGAGAAAGAGAAAGAAGAAGGTAGGGGTGGGGAGCAGCGCAGGGAGGAAGGCGAGGAACGCCGTCCGGGCGGCCCTCCTCCCCCGCCCCGGCCGGCCAGCAGTTTCCAA
>DTZQ01000452.1 GCA_012961305.1 Armatimonadota bacterium
AACCGGCTGAGTAGTTACCTGACCAAATAAAAAAATGGGCGCGACAGGACTTGAACCTGTGACCTCATGCATGTCAAGCATGCGCTCTGGCCAACTGAGCTACGCGCCCCTGGTGATAAATATTATACCCGAAAACTTCCTCCTTGTCAAGAGGGAAAAAAGGTGCTATAATAGGGATGAGCCTGCCGGAGTGATTAGGAATGTGGACCAGTGAGGGCGCTGGAGGTTTAGAGATGGCGAGTGTGGAAGAACTGATAACGGTGCTCCAAGATGCCCAGGCTTTCTCCTTTCGGCGGCGGGATGCGGCTTTGCAGTTGGGCCGCTCCGGAGAAAAGGGGGCCTTTGAGCCCCTGGTGGCGGCTTTGGCCGTCGAAGACCGGTATCTGCGGCAGGCGGTGGTGGAGGCTTTGGGGATGTTGGGCGACCGGCGGGCGGTGGAGCCCTTGACGGCCCTGCTGCAGGACCCGGACAGCAACCTGCGCCGCCGAGCGGCGTTAGCCCTGGGCGAACTGGGCGACCCGGCGGCTGTGCCGGCGTTGGAGGAGGCGCGGGAGGACCCTTCCTGGAGCGTCCGCAGTGCAGCCGAACGGGCCCTGGAGAGGTTGCAGCCCCAGCCGGAGAAATCGGTTAAGACCCCAGTAACTGCCGCTGGAAGGCGGGACCCTCGCTTCCTGATGCAGCGAGTCGTGGCTGGCACTGATTATCAGTTGGCTGGTCAGACCCCCCGGTTCATTGTCACCGTGCCCCTGCCCACCGGGCGTCAGCAGAAGGTCAACGTAAACTTCGACCTCCACGACCCTGAGGGTCTGCCGTTGATTGCACTCTACACGGTTTGCGGCCCTGCTAACCCTAAATTGTATGAACAGGCCCTGCGGATGAACTTGCGCTTGAGCCACGGCGCCCTTGCCCTGGCCTCCCTGGAGGGCCGGGATTGTTTCGTGCTCGTGGACTCGCTTTTGGCCTCCACCGCCGACGTGGCTGAAATCCGCCAGTCGCTTAAAACCCTGGCCGCAAGGGGGGACGAATTGGAAAAACAGTTGACCGGTGAGGATGTGCGGTGAAACTGAGATGATGAAATAGCCGGATTTTTCCGGGTGTTTCCGGGGGCTTAATTTAGGGGGCCTTTGGAAGGGGGTGTTAGTAGGAAAGGAGGTGCCGTCCCATGGGCAGCAACGTGCCGGCCATTTTTGAATGGTGGAACCTCATTTACCTGCTCCCGTTCCTCTTGGGCCTCCTCCAGTTGCTTTTCTCCACCTTCGGCCTGGCTATGGAGGAAGGTGCAGAGCACGAGGTAGACCATGACCTGGACCATGACTTGGACCACGAGATAGGCCACGATGTTGACCATGAGGTGGAGGTAAGCCACGACGTGGATGTTGACCAGGACGTAGATGTTGGCTATGATGTAGATGTTGACCCCGACGTGCACGTAGAGCATGAGGTAGAGCATGACCTATCCCCCGAAGTAAATCATAAAGTAGCAGTACACGAAGTTGTCCATCATGCGGAGGAGCCCGGCCTGCTCCTCCAGTTCTTGGCCTTCTACGGAGTGGGGAAAGTACCGCTGAGTTTGATTATCCAGACGTTCTGTTTCTCCTGGGGAGTGTTGGGCTATGCCGCCAACCAACTGCTGGTTGTAAGTCGGCAGCCGAACCTGCTTATCTGGCCCTCGTTAGTTATCGCTTTTGCCGGCAGCACGGCCATTACCAAGGGTCTGGCTGGGGTATTGGGGCGCTTGGTGCCCGCCAAGGACACAGCCGCCATCCGCAAGCGGGATTTGGTGGGCCGGGTAGGTAAGGTAGTGTACACGGTCACGGAGTCTTCCGGCACCGTACACGTCCGCGACGACTACGGAACCCTGCACCAGATTGCCGCCCGTGTCCCCCCTGGCCAGCCATCCCTGTCCCGAGGAACGGAAGTGGTGATTGTCAACTACCGCCCCCAGAGGGATTGGTACTGGGTGGAGGAATGGGAGGAAGCCTCGGAAGTGCGCCGGATGACGGAGGAATTGGAGGATTTGGTGCAATCGGTAGGGAGAGAGGAATAGGACGCCGGTTCCACCCTGCGCCGGGGAAATTGCGCTGGGCGTGGGTTGCATCCCGCGCTGGGAAAGGAGGACAATCAGGTTTTTGTTTATTTTGGCGCTGTTTGGCGTCGCTTGCGTCGCCATACCCGTTGCGTTGGTTTGGGCGGGGGTGACCTTAGTAGGAGCAGCCCTTTGGGTACCCATCGTTTTTGGGTTCATAGTGCTCTTATTTACCGGGGCCCTGGCGGTTTACTCTCGCTTGTACGTTAAACCCTCGGCCAACGAAGCCTTCGTGCGCACGGGCAGCGGAGGGCCCTTTGTGATGTTGGACAAAGGGGCGTTGGTCATCCCCATGTTTCACCGCATCGTGCCCGTCTCCCTGGAAACCATGAAGTTGGACATCGAGCGCGCGGGACTTGACGCTTTGATTACCAAAGACAATCTGCGGGTGGACGTGCGGGGGGAGTTCTACATCCGGGTCCAGCCCAACCGCGAAGCCATCCTGCAGGCCGCCCGCAGTTTGGGTGAAAGGTCGGTCAATGCCCAAGCCGTAGGCGAACTGGTCTTTGAGAAACTGGTCTCAGCCCTGCGCAGTGTGGCCGCCAAAATGGACCTGGTGGACATCCACGCCAACCGTGAGGAATTCGCCTCGGCGGTGCATGAAATGGTACGTACCGACCTGGAGGAGCACAACGGCATTACCCTGGAGGCGGTAACCATCTCTCGCCTCGACCAGACCGACCCCCAACTGCTCTCTGACGAAAATATCTTTGACGCCCAGGGCAAGGAGAAAATCACCGAAATCACCGCCGATGCCCGGGTGCGGCGCAATGAGTTGGAACGGGAAGCGGAGCGGGCCATGGAGCAGAAAAATGTGGAAACTCGCAAGCGAATTCTCGCATTGCAAAAGGAGCAGGCTGAGGCTGAGGCCACCCAGACGCGCGACATCGCCAACATCCGCGCCGAGCGCAAGCGGGAACAGGAACAGTATCAAATCGAGCAGGACCGCCTGGTGCAGGAGACCGAAATCGCCAAAGAGCGCTCCGTGCAGGAGGCTCGCATCCAGCGGGAACAGGCCATTCGCGAGGCGGAAATCGCCCGGGACATGGTCATCATCCAGCGGGAACAGGAGAGGGACCAGGCGGACATCGCCCGCCAAAAGGCCGTCGAGGTGGCCGAGCGGGAACGGCAAATAGCCGTGGCCCTGAAGGATGCGGAGCGAGCCCGCGCGGAGGCCGAGGCCCTGCAAGCCCAGGCCGACCGAGAACAGGCAGAACAGCAGGTCCTGACCGTGCAAGCGGTCGCGCAAGCGGAGCGCGAGTACGAGGTCAGGATGAAACAGGCCCAGCAGGTCATTGACCAGGACAAGTACCGGCAGCAGACCGAGGCCGAAGTCGCTGCCTATGCCCGCGTCAAGCAGGCCGAAGCCGAGCAAGAGGCCGCCGAAAAGCAGGCCCAGGCCCGACTCCGCCTGGCTGAAGCCGAAGCGGATGCCCGCAAGTTGCAGGCGGAAGGTGAGCAGGCGCTGAAGATGGTGGACGTCCAGGTGGAACGCGAGCGGGTGAACGTTGAACGGGCCCGAGTGGAAGTGGAACGGCAGGACCTGGAGAACAAGCAGACCTTCGAACGGGCCGCCATTGAGTTCGAAACCAACAAACTGCGCATTGAGGCCGAAAAAGAGGTGCGAGTGGCTTTGGCCCAGGCCATTGGCGAGTTCATGAGCCGCGGCGAGTACCGCATCTTCGGCGACCCCACTACTATGTCCCAGATGATGACCCAGATGTCGCGGGGCTTGGGCTTTGGAACCTTAGCCGAGGGAATCCTGGCCGGAGCCCCAGAGGGCACGCAAGAGGTGCTGGAAGCCGTAGCCCGACGCATTCGAGACGTGGCCCCAGCCATTGCCGAGCGGCTGGTGGGCCCCGGCGACGGCGGAGCCAGCGACCCCGAACCGGAAGAACCCGCGGTCAACGCCGAGGAGGAACCCTCCCCGGAGGAAGAACCCCCAGCCGAGGAGGAAAAAGGGGAAATCAGTGAAGACTGAGCCTTTCCTGAGTTCCCGGCCCTGGCCGGGGGAACAGGCCCGCGTGCTGGCGATGTTTTGCAGCGACAGTCGCTTTGTGGCCGCCACGGAGGAGTTCCTGCGCAAGCATCTGGGCTTATAAGACTGCGTAACTACTCAGCCGGTTCAACCTGATTGACCGGA
>DTZQ01000453.1 GCA_012961305.1 Armatimonadota bacterium
CAAAACGGCCACTGGAACGGGGTCTTGGTGAAGTTTTACAATGCTGGTCCTCGACCGGCGCCCCCGCCGTAAGGGGATGGTTAGTTGCAGGCCTGGGAGCCGCTGGCCCGCCTAAATTAGCCTTTCCTCCGCCTGGGCTTGCTCGTATTCCTGCCGCAGCACGGTCAAATACTCAGGCACCGGTACGTCCCACCAACCTACCGCTTCCCCGCCGGAGTAAGGGAACTCTTTGTTGACCAAAACCTCTATGACCGCTGGGCGGCCGCTGGCGAAGGCCCGCTGGAGGGCCGGTTTTATTTCCTCCGCCCGACTGACCTTCTCCGCGTAGCAGCCGAAGCCCTCGGCAATGGCCTTGAAATCCGGCGAGTAGAGGGTGCCGTCGGGCTGGAGGAAATCACAGGCAATCCGGCGGTCGGGCCCGTAAACTGCCACCTGCAGGTCGTTAATGGACTGCCAGGAGGAGTTGTTCAGGCACAGCATCACCACCGGGATGTTGTACTGCACCGCCGTAGCCAGTTCGTGGATGCTCATGAGCAGGTCACCGTCGCCCGGCACGCCCAAGACCTGGCGGTCAGGACAGGCTAACTTCGCTCCCAGGGCCGCCGGAAGAGTCCAACCCATGGTGGAAAAGCCGCCTGAGGTCAGGTTGGTGCGCGGTTCGTAGAAGGGGAACTCCTGCAGGATTTGCGCCTGAGGATTGCCGGCAGCGTAGCAGAGGATGGCGTCCCGGTCCAGGAACTCCCGCGTTTCCTTCAAGGCCCGCGAAATGGTGACCGGAACTCTGTCCGATTCGCGGTACTTGGCCAGGAACCGGAACCAATCCTCCCGCCGCCGGGTGATTTCGGCCCGATATTCCGGCTTGGACGGTACGTCCATTTCCCGCAGGGCCACCGCCAATTGCTCCAACACGGACTTGGCATCCCCTACCAGACCCACCTCCACGGGGTAGTTTTTCCCGATTTCCTCCGGGTCGAGGTCGGCGTGAATCAATTTGGTCGGCGGAATGTTGAAAGTGACCCCGTGCCGATAGGAAGAGGTATTCAGGTCGGCAAAGCGGCAGCCCACGGCCAGCAGCACATCGGCCGACTTGGCCAGCGCGTTGCCCACGTGCGTGCCTTTGGAGCCGCCCAGCCACCCGGAGAGGGGGTGGTCTTCGGGAAAGCAGCCCTTGCCGTGCAGGGTGGTAATCACCGCGGCCTCCAACAACTCGGCCACCGTGCGCAGTTCTGCCCAGGCCTCAGCGTGGTTGATACCGCCGCCGGCCAAAATGACCGGGCGTTGAGCCTGCGCTAAGAGGTGGGCTGCCTGTTGTACCGCTTCCGGGTCCGGCTGCACCCGGCCAGCCGGCTCCCGCTGGGCCGGTTCAGGCAAACTCACCTCCGCCGCCTCAGCCTGTACATCCATGGGCAGGGCAATGGCTACTGGCCCCCGCCGCCCGGTCATCATCACGTTAAACGCCCGGGCCAGAATGTTGGGCAACTGACCTACCTCGGTCACCTGCCAAACTTGCTTCGTAATCGGCTCCAGCACCCGGAAATTGTCGGCAGGACGTTTGCGCTCAATTTCCTGCAGGACGCCCTTGCCGAACATGTAGGTATGGGTGTCGCCGTTAATGACCAGCACCGGCACGGAGTCCACGAAACAGGTAGCCAAACCGATGACGGTGTTCATGGCCCCCGGCCCGATGGAAGTAAAGCAGGCCAGAGGACGCCCACAGGCGCGGTAGTATCCATCGGCCAAATGCACCGCGCACTGTTCGGAACGTACCTGCAGGATGCAGATGTGCTCCTCCCGCCCTAAGAAGGCATCCACCAAGCCCAAGCACCCATGTCCCGGAATGCCCACAAAATAGGGCACCCCCTCTTTAATCAGGTATTCCGCTACCATCTGTCCCCCGGTGAGTCGCATGAGTCACCTCCTCGCCTTCAGAGTTGACAATTTTTCTGTTCTGTGCTACACTTCGCCCTGAAGGGAGGATTTCCTGCTATGGTCTCCTATGGCATAATTGGTCTGCCCAACGTAGGCAAGTCCACCCTGTTCAATGCCCTCTCGAAGGGGGTCCGGGCGGAGGTTTCCAACTACCCCTTCTGCACGGTGGAACCCAATGTCAGCGTGGTGGCGGTGCCCGATGAGCGACTGAAGGAGTTGCAGAAGGTATTCCAACAGGAAAAGGTCGTGCCCACGGCCATCGAGGTGTTCGACATTGCGGGACTGGTACGGGGGGCCAGCCAGGGCGAGGGGTTGGGCAACCAGTTTTTGGCTCGCATTCGGGAGGTGGACGCCGTACTGCACGTGGTCCGCTGCTTCCCCGACCCGCAGGTAGTGCACGTGGAGGGAGAGATTGACCCGGTGCGGGACATTGAAGTGGTGAACATGGAACTCTGTCTGGCCGACCTGGCCACCGTAGAGCGGCGTCGGCAGCGGATTCAACGGGCAGCCAAGGCCGGAGATGCTCAGGCCCAGCGGGAATGGGAAATGCTCAACCAGTTGGCGGCGCATTTGAACGCCGGCCAGCCGGCTCGCACCCTGGAGGGGGACGAAGAGTTGCGGGCCCTTTTGGGCGAACTGTTCCTGCTCACCGCCAAGCCGGTGCTCTACATCGCCAACAGCGCTGAGGACCCGACGCTCAGCGCCGAGGCAGTACGGGCTGTACGCGAGTACGCGGCGGAGGAGAAGGCCCCGGCGGTGGAGATTTCCGCCCAGGTGGAAGCCGAACTGGCGGAACTGGAAGAGGAAGAAGAAATCCTCTTTCGGGAAGAGTTGGGCCGGCCGGAGACCAGTTTGCAGCAGGTCATTCGGGCCAGTTATGAGTTGCTGCGGCTCATTACCTTCTTCACCGGCGTGGGGGCGGAACTGCGGGCCTGGACGCTGCGGGAGGGAGCAACGGCGGAGGAAGCGGCCGGGCAGATTCATTCCGATATGCGGGAGGGATTCATCCGGGCGGAAGTGGTTCCCTGGGAAGTGTTGGTGGAGGCTGGCTCCTGGCAAGCGGCTCGCGAAGCAGGCAAAATAGCCGCTCAGGGGCGGGACTACGTAGTGCAGGATGGGGATGTAATAACTTTTCGCTTCAAGGCTCCCTGAGCCGTGAGCGGTTATTCCATCCCGATACTGGCCATCCTCCCTTCCACCACGATACAACCGCCGCTGGCCACCCCCTTCTTCCCCCCGCGTGCGGGAGGATAGAGGGGGGGTATCCTCCCCCCGCGTGCGGCCTTCCCCTTTCTTCCCCCC
>DTZQ01000454.1 GCA_012961305.1 Armatimonadota bacterium
AGGCAGCCACTACATTCAGGAGTTGGGAGCGCAGGATTACGAGCAAATGCGGACGGCGGTGATGGAAACCCTTCGGGCCCAGTTCCGCCCGGAGTTTCTCAACCGCATTGATGAAATTGTCATCTTCCATGCCCTGAGCAAAGAACACCTCAAGCAGATTGTGGACATCCAATTGGAACGTTTGAGGGGCCTGCTGCGGGAACGCAACCTCACGGTGGAACTGACGGCCGCGGCCAAGGAGCGGCTGGCCGAGGAAGGATACGACCCCGTCTATGGAGCGCGGCCGCTCAAGCGCACCCTGCAGCGCCGAGTGCAGGACCCGTTGGCCAGGGCGTTGTTAGAAGGCCAGTTCCGCGAGGGAGACCACATTGTAGTAGATGTGGACCGCCGGGGCGAACTGGTCTTCCGACGACGCCTGGCAGAGGCGGCTTGAGGCAACTTAGAAAGGAGGTATAACCATGCGAAGTCTGGTGCGTTGGGACCCCTTCCGGGAGTTGGCTACCTTCCGGGAGCGGATGAACCGCTTGTTCGACGAGGTCTTCGGCGGGGAGCCGGCGGTGGAAGCGCCGGCGCGCGTGTGGAGCCCGGCGGTGGACGTGCGGGAGGACGAAAACGAACTCGTGGTTACCGCCGAGTTGCCGGGTATGAAGCGCGAGGACATCAAGGTCGAACTGGTGCACAACCGGCTGGTCATTCAGGGTGAGCGCAAGTTCGAGCACGAAGACAAACGCGAGAATTACCACCGCATCGAGCGCTCCTACGGCCGGTTCTATCGCTCCTTCGACCTGCCGGCGAGTGTCAACCCCGAGGCCGTCACCGCCGAGTACCGTGACGGAGTGCTTACCGTGCACCTGCCGAAGGCCGAAGAGGCTAAGCCCAAGCAAATTGAAGTGAAGGGAACGTAAAACCCGTTGGGTCCGGCCGACTGGTCGGACCCAACCCCATTTTTGTACTTCAATTTCTTTGCTGGCGGGAACCCTGGGCAGGAATTAAACGCTTTACATCGTAAGATGGTAGCGCAAGAGAGTAAAGGTTGCGCCAGGCTTTTAATCAGAAGTACTTAGCACCGAAACGGAGGTTTAGAAAACATGGATGCAACTATGGAACTCGATATGGAACATTTTCGCCAGCGCTTGCTGCAAGTGCAAACGCGCTTACTACAACATGGGGAAGATTTTGACCACGAACGAGCCCGCGAGGAGGAATTGTCCTTTGATTTAGAAGATGTCCCCACGGATTTAGCCGCCGAACTGCTGGAACGGGGACGCGAGGCTACGGTAGAGGAAATGATAGAGGAGTTTTTGGAGAGAATCCAGCGGGCTTTAGAGAAGATAGAGGAGGGCACTTACGGCCTCTGTGAGGATTGTGGCCGGCCCATTCCCCAGGCCCGCTTGGAGGCACTGCCCTATGCGGAGCGGTGCGTAGAATGTCAGAGCCGCATAGAGGTTTTCTGAGGAGGAAAAGCGATGTGGAACAATTTCAAGACCGTGGTGCTTTTGACCGCCCTGACATTGCTCTTGGTAGTGGCGGGGCGGGCGTTAGGCGGAGAGCAAGGGATGATAATTGCCCTGGCCTTGGCGGTGCTCATGAACTTCGGAGGATATTGGTTCAGCGACAAAATCGTGCTGGCCATGTCCGGCGCGCGGCCGGCTGACCCAGTGCGCCAGGCACGGCTGTTCCGCATCGTGGAGCGTTTGACCCAGCGGGCGAACTTGCCTATGCCTAAGGTGTACATCATTCCCGCTGACCAGCCCAACGCCTTCGCCACGGGACGCAGTCCCCACCACGCCGCCGTGGCGGTAACGGAAGGACTGTTAATGCTGCTGGAGGAGGACGAAATTGAGGGCGTACTCGGCCATGAGTTGGCCCACATTCAGAACCGCGACATGCTCATTGCCACTATTGCCGCTACCCTGGCAGGGGCGATAATGGTTCTGGCCAATATGGCACGCTGGGCCGCCCTCTTTGGCGGGTTCGGAGGGGACGATGACGAAGGAGTGCATCCCTTGGTGTGGCTGCTGCTGCTCATTGTAGCACCCTTAGCCGCGCTGCTCATTCAGTTGAGCATCTCCCGGTCGCGGGAGTATTTGGCCGACGAAAAGGGGGCTCGCTTATGTGGCCGCCCCTTCTCCTTAGCCAATGCCCTGCGCAAGTTGGAGATGGCCGCCCAACGAATGCCCCTCCCCGTCAGCCCGGCCACGGCCCACTTGTACATCGTCAATCCCCTGCGGGGTGAGTCCCTGGCCGCGCTGTTCAGTACCCATCCACCCATCGCCGAGCGCATCCGCCGCCTGGAGGCCCTGGCCCTTAACCTGTAAGGCAACTGATGCCCAGATTCGTGAACTGTGTGGGAGTACCGAAGCCCTGTTTCAGGGCAAAAGCAGGGCTTTCGTGCTCCCCAACAAGCCCTAAACTTTCAGGAGGTTCTTCCCCGTGATACCTTTGCGTGACAACGTTCCAGCGCGGCGTTATCCGGTAGTGAACGTCGCCCTCATCTGGCTCAATTTCCTCTTCTTTGCCGTCGAATTGAGCAAAGGCCGGGCCTTAACCGAGTTCCTGCAGGTGTACGGGGTAGTGCCCGCGGCCATCGTGATGGGAACCGCGCCCCTGGGATTCATTTCCCTGCTGACCTCTATGTTCCTGCACGGCGGTTGGTTCCACCTGCTGGGCAACATGCTTTTTCTGTGGATTTTCGGGGACAACGTGGAAGACCGCCTCGGTCACTTG
>DTZQ01000455.1 GCA_012961305.1 Armatimonadota bacterium
CCGCGTGCGGGGGGATAGAGGGGGGGCATCCTGCATCCTGCATCACGCCACCGGCCATCTAAGAATGAGGGCTGGGCCAAATTTCTGCCAGGGCAGGAGCGTGGGCCGGCAGGTCAAAAGTCAGTATCAGGCGGTTTCCCTCTCGTCGGGCTGGCGCACCGGTGACCACATATTCCGCCGTCGGGTTAAGGCCGACAGGGGCGAGGTCGAGCACTACCTCCTTAGTCACCGGGCGTTCGCTCAGGTTAAACACATTGACTACCGCGCTGTTTCGCTCCGGGAGGGTGTGCACGTGAACTTCCTCCTCCAAGCCGTAAAATACGCCTTGCGTGTAGAAGGGTTTAAGGCGGCGATAGAGGCGCATGGCGCGAAGTTGCGCCGCCCGCACCCGCGGATTGGGATGGGTTCCCCCGATGCCCAAATGCCGCACCGTGGAGATGTTCCACCAGAGCATTAAAGCGTGTTCGTTGTCGCTGCGCAGGTCCACGTGCAGGTACAGCGGTAGCCCGTAGGCTAAGTTGTAGTAGTAAAGGGCTATGGCCCGACCGCTCAGCAAATCGTCCAGGGGATGCCACATCAACTCAAAGCCCCAATTTTCGTCGTAGGAGCCGGCCCCGTGGCCATAGTAGGTGGGCACATACACGATGGGCACGCCGGCCACTACGGGGTCGTGCAGTTCAATGAGCACCTGAGGAAACTGCTCATGAATCCGCCGGGCCAGGCCCAAGTAGGCCCGAACGTGCTCCTCCCGGGTCAGAGGAAGGGAGTGCCCGTGCTCAGGATGGTAGCACGGCCCGGTGTAGGCTGAGCCGTCAAACATGAAATAGGCCGCCCCTTCGGCTGCCAGTTTCAGCAGTCGCTCTGCCTTGGTGTCCAGATAGGCCCGCGAGGCGCTGCACAGGGAGTATTTGATGATGTTCCCCTGGGCGTCCATGCGGTCGGCCTCACGGGGATAAGCCCGGGCGTCTGACCAGCCGGCCAGCGGGGTGTGCAGCGAAACCTTCAGGCCATATCCCTCCCGCAAGAGGCGCACGAAATCGGGGAAGGGCAACAGGCGGTCCGCAGCCCAAATGGTCGAGGCAAAAGAGGTGTCCCAGCCGGGGTCAAGGTAAAGGGCTTCACAGCCGAACTGGCGAGCCTTGGCGGCCTCTTCTTTCATGGCCTCTAAGGTGTACAACTGTTGCCGTCGCTCCGGCGTGTCTGGGCCCCACCACAGCGGGTTGTCGTAGAGTTCGTTCCAGTGCACTGGAGGGTCAAAGCCGGGCGGGGTGCCATGGCCCTTTTCGTCCATGAAAGCCCGAAATTGGGCGAAGCCCTCCAGCCAGCCACCCTGGTAGGCCAGGTAGCGGGTAACGCCCAAGGCCACCCTTTCCCCTGGCTCCAGCCGGGCTGCCGCCTCTGGGTCGCCGTGCCATATCCCCCCGCCCCCGAAGCGCAGCGCGTCTCCCCGTTCCGTAGGCACCGCATCCAGGAGCGAAAATTCCATCAGGTCCTGGGAATATTTGACCACCAGCATTCCCTGCCGCCCGTCCGTCCAAGCCCATCCCTCGGAACCGAACTGGGGCGAGGAGCGGCGCCCCTCCCGCCAGGAACGGCGATACCAGCCCTTTTGTCGAACGATGTCGGCCAGGTTGTAATCCTCGTACTGCCCGGTGGTGCCCATCGGCTCCCGCCGGTAGGGCACGGCCACCAGCCGCCAGTCGGCCACTTCGCTGGACAAGTGTCTGCCCACCCAGGGAAGCGTCCGCACAAAGCCGCAGCGCAAATCGGGCAGGTCTATTGGCTCTGCTCCGGCGTTGTGCAAGGTCAATTGCTCCTCAAAGTACGGGGCGGCTGCCGGGAAACGGAAGGTGTGGGTGACTTCTAAAGTTCCCACCCGTCCGCGCAGGGTGAGGGTAAGGGTCCCATCCTCGGCTTCTTCCATCTGATAGGTTGCCTCCTGGGGGCGTCCGAAACTGTAAGAATAGTCGGCATCGGCGAAGACCTGTCCAGTGGGACGGTGTTCCAGACGGCAGGGATTCAAGCCCTTGGTCAAATCCACCCTCAGCCGCCAGGCGGAGTTCTGGACCTCGAACCCTGAAGTCAGGCGGTTTACTGCCGTCTCCGGAGCCAGACGGTTTACCGCCGTCAATGCCGCCCGGCCCCGCTCTGCCCATTTGGTTGCCCACCTAAACTCGCCCTTAGCCAAGGCCCCTTCTGCCTTCCAGACGAACCAATCCCCTATGGAGTCAGGCAGTTTACCGGCGAAAGCCTCCTTCAAGGCCCGCAGGGCCGCTTCTGCTTCCCGGCGCGCGGCCTCGGCCACCGTTAGCGGCGTGGACACCTGGGTTAGTTCCTGCCCTCCCTCTGAGACGAGGGTGCAAGTTAGGGTGTACGTCCCATCGGCCAGGGGGGGAAGCCGAAAGTCGAGGTTGAGCAAACTGGCCTGGGGAGGAAGAGGGTACTTCTTCGTCCACCTTATTTGGCCGGCAGTATCGGTTAAGGCCGTGTGTACCTGCAGGGGGGCTTCGACGGGGCAGGTCAAAAGGGCGTGCACCGGCTCGGTCGCCCCGTAGGCCACCTGGTCGAGGGTCAGGGCCACCGGAGTGGTCAGGTGGAAGTTGGCTAAGTAACACTCGGCAAATTGCTCCCTGCAGGCCAGACGCAGGTGCCCGGGAGGGCCGAACGTACGGGGCAAGTTCCAACTGCCTAAGTCCTGCCCGGCTGCAGTGCGCAGGGTAACCTGTCCTCCCTCAGGCGCGCTGTCCACCCGCAGGTGATACCATTCTCCTGGGGTCAGGGGCACGGGCTTTTCTCCGCAGCATTGTAGTCCTGCTTCGCCCCAGGCCACTTCCCAGTACGCTCGCCGGGCGTTGGGGGCAACGAAGGAAAACTTCCACTCTCCGGCGCAAGGCCAGAAGTCGAACTCCACCGTAAATTGAGCGACCACCAGCGGGTCTGGCCATTCGACCGCCTGGTCGGCCTGCAGGCCCAACAGGTGCCATCGGCCCTCGCTAACTGCAGCCAGGGACAGGGAACTGGTCCACCGCTCCGCGTCTTGGGGAGTGGCAAAAGTGAGCGTGGCCAAACTGAGAGGAGTAGGCTGCATCGGAGGTGGGGGCGCGGACACAGCGGGGAGGGTTGGGGGGGAGTGCACCAGGGCCAGAGCGTCGTAGGCCACCCAGGAACCGTCGTGCAGAGTGAGCACCAGTTCGTTCTTGCCGGGGCGCAGCCGCTCGCGGGGCAGGGGAACTAAAAGCACCTGCTCTGCCCCCGGACATGGCCCATAGTAGGCCCGTCCGCTGCCCAGGGGCAGACGGCGGGAGAAGACCTTCTCGCCGTTCAACGTCACCTCTAACTGGGGAGCCAGCCGCTCGTGTACGTCAAAAAGGTCTATCAGCAGCGCGGAGTCGCCTTCCGGCACCCTTTCCAGGGGGAAACGGATGGTGAAGGGATGGGTCGGCTTTCCGCCCCAGGCAGTATCGGCCGAGTTAGGATGAATGAAGGGCCAATCGGCGGGAGTACTCTGGCCGACAGTGTACACCACTTCGGCGGGGAAACGTTGGGTAAATTTGCGGGCCCCATCAGGAGCCAGAGCAAACTCGTTGGGGCTGTTGTCGAACTCCCCTATCTGCCAGAGCACGCGAAAGGTGCCACGGGCTAACAATTCCTGTCCGGCGCTGTGCACCGCCGGCAGGCCGACCAGGAGGGCTAAACTCGCCACTCCGACCAGCAATTCCCAAACTTTTCCCTCAGTTGGAAGTAACATCTCCATTGCAGAACCTTCGGGTTTGTGTTATACTTACCATGTATTGCGCTAAATGTCAAGTTTCCGTGATGCGGGGGGTGTGATGCAGGATGCCCCCCTCTATCCCCCCGCA
>DTZQ01000456.1 GCA_012961305.1 Armatimonadota bacterium
ATTCACGGCATGAGCGTGGCTCAGGGCATTCTGACCTCAGAGGGAGGTAAGACTTCCCATGCGGCGGTGGTGGCCCGGCAGTTAGGAAAACCCTGCGTGACCGGCTGTAGTGCCGTGCAAATCTTCCCCGACCGAGGCGAGTGTGTCATTAACGGCCATGTGGTCAGGGAGGGCGATTATCTGAGCATTGATGGTTCCCTGGGGGAGGTCATGTTGGGCGAGGTGCCCACTGTGGACTCCGAAGTCCTGCGGGTGCTTAAAGGCGAACTCTCCGAAGAAGAGGCTCCGTTCTACCGCAATTACTACAAGCGGTTTATGGAATGGGTGGAGGAGGAGCGAGACCTGGGGGTCTGGGCCAATGCTGACACCCCCGAGGACGCAGCCTTGGCCCGGCGGCTGGGGGCGGAGGGCATTGGCCTCTGTCGCACGGAGCACATGTTCTTCGCCGAAGAACGCCTGCCTTTCCTGCAAGCCATGATTCTGGCCCAGGACGAAGGGGAACGCCGTCAGGCCCTCGACCGCTTGCGGGCTTTCCAGCGGGAGGACTTCCTGGGCATCCTGGAGGCCATGGACGGCTTGCCGGTTACCATTCGTCTGCTTGACCCGCCGCTGCATGAGTTCCTACCTCAAAATGAGGAAGATGCCCGCAAGGTAGCCATTAGGGTAGGGCGGCTGGCAGCGCGGGAACGCTTGGTGGAGGAACTCAGGGGAAAACTGGACTCTTTGGAGCACGAAAAGCAAATCGCGGCCCTGGCCGATGCTCTGTTGGAGCAGACCCTTCCTGAGGAGAAAGCCTTGGAGTTCGCAGCGGAACTGGGACAGACGCCGGAGGTGCTCCTGCGGGCGGCGCAAGACCTGCATGAGGCCAATCCCATGCTTGGCCATCGCGGCTGTCGCTTGGGAATTACTTATCCCGAAATCTACGAAATGCAGGTACGGGCCATCATGGAGGCCACCTGCCAATTGAAGAAGGAGGGCAGGAATCCCCAGCCAGAAATTATGGTGCCGTTGGTGGGGCACGTCAACGAGTTGCGGCAACTGCGGGAGTTAATCGAGCGAGTCCTCAGGGAGGTGGCGAAGGAACAGGGCTTCGGGGCAGAGGACTTCCACATTCCCATTGGGACCATGATAGAACTGCCCCGGGCCTGCGTGTGTGCTGATGAAATTGCCCAGGAGGCTGACTTCTTCAGTTTCGGCACCAACGACTTGACCCAGACCACTTTCGGCATCAGCCGCGACGATGCGGAGGGCCGTTTCCTCCTGGACTACGTGGAGAAGTATGGCATCCTGACTCACAACCCCTTTGAAATCATCGACCGGGAAGGGGTCGGAGAGTTGGTGCGGATGGGGGTCGAAAAGGGTCGGAGCACAAAGAAAGACCTCAAAATCGGCATCTGCGGCGAGCACGGGGGGGAACCCCACTCCGTCGAGTTCTGTTACCAAAATGACTTCACCTACGTGAGTTGTACTTCCTACCGGGTGCCCATTGCCCGCATTGCGGCGGCCCAAGCCCGGGTGCGGAAACTGATGCGGGAGGATGGGCGAAAACGGCGGACGAGCAAGCGGAGAACGCGGAGGAAATCTTCCTGAGAAAGGTTGCCACTATGAGTGCCACTCAGATTGCCAACATCACAGCCCGTGAAATCCTCGACTCGCGGGGCAACCCCACGGTCGAGGTAGAGGTAACCCTGCAAAATGGGGTAGTAGGGCGAGCGGCGGTTCCCTCCGGCGCTTCTACCGGCGAGCGGGAGGCCCTGGAACTGCGCGACAGCGATTCCCCACGGTACTTGGGCAAGGGTGTGCTTACGGCGGTGGCTAACGTCAACGAAAGAATCTGGCGGGCCTTCTGCGAATATCCGCTGGATGCCCTGGACCAAGTAGCCGTGGACCGTCGCCTGTGTGAACTGGACGGCACAGAGAACAAACGATGCCTGGGAGCCAATGCCATTTTGGGTGTGTCCTTGGCCGTAGCCAAAGCCGCCGCGCAGTCCCTGGGCCTGCCCCTCTACCGCTACTTGGGCGGGGCCGCCGCTTATCAACTGCCCGTGCCCATGATGAACATCCTCAATGGGGGTGCTCATGCCGCCAATAATGTGGACTTTCAGGAGTTCATGCTCATGCCCGTAGGGGCCGATTCCTTCCGCGAGGCCCTGCGCATGGGAGCAGAGATTTTCCATCACCTACGAAAGTTGCTCCATAAGGAGGGCCTTTCAACCGCTGTGGGCGATGAAGGAGGGTTTGCTCCAGTGATTGAAAAAGAATCGCCAGAGGAAATCACCTACGCGGTATTGGATTGGCTGCTGCGGGCCATTGAAAAGGCCCACTACACTCCCGGAGAGGATGTGCTACTGGCCCTGGACCCGGCCGCCTCTACCTTGAATGAGAAATACCGCCAGGAGCATCAATCTGAGGAGCCAGACCGCTACCTCTTCTTCAAAAGCACTAAAGAAATTTGGGAAGCGGAACGGTTAGTGGACTTCTGGGTGGGGTTGGTGGACAAATACCGGGACAAGTGTCCCATTATCTCCCTGGAGGACCCCTTGGGTGAGCGGGATTGGGAACATTGGCCCTTGCTCACGGAACACTTGGGGGAGCAGGTCCAAATCGTCGGTGACGACCTGTACGTGACCAACACCCGGCTGCTGTCTCGGGGCATTAGCGAACGGGCGAGCAACGCTATTCTCATCAAGGTCAACCAGATTGGCACCCTGACCGAGACCTTTGAGGCCATTCACCTGGCGCAGCGGGCCCGGTTCGCCACGGTAATTTCCCACCGTTCCGGGGAGACGGAGGACACCACCATTGCTGACCTGGCAGTGGCGGCCAATGCCGGGCAAATTAAAACTGGTGCTCCCTCGCGCACGGACCGGGTGGCCAAATATAACCAATTACTGCGCATTGAGGAACAACTGGGTTCGGCCGCGGGTTATCCGGGCCGAGCAGCATTTTACAACCTGTGTCCGTAGCCTGGGGTTCGCTCCGACGAGCGGGAGAAAATTATGACTTGGGCCCACCGACGAATGGGAGTGCACCTGCGTCGGCAGGTGAGGGCGCGGTTGGTGCGACTGCTAAGCGGGGCGGCGGTATTCTGCCTGTTGGTGATGGCTCTGCAGGCGACGCTTGGAGTATGGCAGGCCAAGGTCCACCTGGATGCCGAAATTCGCCGCTTGGAGGGAGAAGTGAAGGCCCAATGGGAACTGCGGCAGCAGTTAAAGACCAAAGAAGCCTATTGGGCCACGGATGCTGCTTTGCTGGCGGAGGCCCGGCTATACGGCTACGGCAGGCCGGGCGAACGGGTAGTGCTCTTGGTTCCGGCAGGGAGGTAAAGGTCTGGCCGTATTTGTCCGCCGCCGAGATGCAGGGAGCGCAGAGAAAATTTAGGCAGCGGATCCCTTGGCCTTCCTGGCCCGAGATTTTCCCATCTGCATGGTTGGCATCGACATTGGTGGTACTTTCACGGACTTTGTGGTTTGGCGAGAAGGGCGGTTGGCAACCTATAAAGTTCCCTCCACTCCGCAGGATTTCTCCCAAGCCGTGCTGGCGGGTTTAAGCGCGCTGGCGTTGGAGGGGGAAACCGTAGTCCATGGCTCCACCGTAGCCACGAATGCCCTCTTGGAGCGGAAAGGAGCGAAAACGGCCCTGCTGACCACGGCTGGCTTCCGGGATGTACTGGAGATTGGCCGTCAGAACCGTCCTGCGCTGTACGACCTTTTCGTGGAGCGACCCCCGCCCTTAGTTCCTCGATGCTGGCGGCGCGAGGTGCAGGAGCGCATCAGCGCGCAAGGTGAGGTGTTGGTTCCCCTGAAGGGGGCAGAAGTAGAACCCATTCTGCGGGAGTGGGCAGAACAAGGGGTGGAGGCGGTGGCCATTTGTCTGTTGTTTTCCTTTCTCTACCCGGCTCATGAGCAGGCTTTGGCCCGCCGGGCCCGCCGGCATGGATTCTACGTTTCGGCCTCGGTAGAGGTGCTGCCGGAGTTTCGGGAATATGAACGCACCAGTACTACCGTCATTAACGCCTATTTGGGCCCAGTGGTCAGCCGCTACTTGGCGCGGTTAAAGGAGGGGTTAGAAACTCGCGGTTGTGGATTGCGCATCATGCAGAGCAATGGGGGGGCTATCTCCCCGCGAGTGGCCCAAGACCGCCCGGTGCAAACGGTACTGTCTGGACCGGCGGCGGGGGTCATCGGAGCTTTTGAGGTAGGCCGGCAGGCAGGTTTTGAGCATATTATTACCTTTGACATGGGTGGTACTTCCACCGATGTTTCCCTCTGTCCCGGCCAACCACAAATTACGGCCGAAACGGAACTGGACGGGCTGCCTCTGCGGGTGCCGGTGTTGGACATTCACACCGTAGGGGCGGGAGGGGGGTCGGTGGCCTGGCAGGATGCGGGGGGAGCCTTGCGGGTGGGGCCGGAGAGTGCGGGGGCCGACCCCGGCCCGGCTTGCTACGGACGAGG
>DTZQ01000457.1 GCA_012961305.1 Armatimonadota bacterium
CCCCCTCTCCTTCTGCTCCAGCAAATAATCCAGCACCCCCTTGGGGGCCAGCACTTTGTCCAGGTTGCGGTTGCCAGCGCTGTGAATGTGCACCAGGTCAACGTAATCCAGTTTCATCAGGCGTAGCGACTGAGTCAGCGACCGTTCGGCCTGTTCGCGAGTGTCTGCCCACACTTTGGTAGCAATGAACAACCGGTCACGCTGCTGGGGGACGAGGTGACCGAGTATCTCCTCCGCATTGCCGTATATCCGCGCGGTGTCAATGTAGTTGACGCCCAACTCAATGGCCTCTTGGAATATCCTGAGGCCTTCCTGCAGGCCAATGGGCCCCTCGCCCACGGGGGCCGTGCCCAGTCCCAAGATGGTGACCTTCTCTTTCGTCCGGCCGAGGGTACGCTTGGGAAGGCCCGGCTCAACAGCGGCTGACGGCCTGCCCGGTGCTGTAGTTACTGTATGGGCAGCCAAATAGCATTGGGCCAGGGTTTTCAGAAAGTCCCTTCGGTTCATTCGCTCGTCTTTCATGTCATCCTCCTTCCTTGCAGTACAAACCCCTGCTCATCCCGTCAAATCGCCCCTTTGCGGGCGAAGACCCGTTGTAACACCCCCCAGGAGACCACGGCCAGAGCGAAGTAGAAACCTCCTCCGACCGGCTCTCCCAAAAGGAACTTCCCGGCGCTGAACAGAATGCTCAGAACCAGCAGGGTGGCGAACACCCAGGCCACCAAGCACCAGGGGACGCTGTAGCCCGGGGGCACCTCTTCCCCCTCCGCCCGGACCTCTTCGACGATGGGCTTCCAGAACGGCCCGGCGGGCCTAACCTGACGGTAGAACTCCTTCAAGCGTTCTCGGGAAGTGGGTGGGGTCAGAAAGGTAACCACAAGCCACACCAGAGTAACGATGAGGGTGGAATAGACCAGCACCTCGACACCATGCTCGTTGAAGGTCTCCTCCGTGGGGTAGACGAAAATGCGGAAGACCAGCATCCCCGCGAGGGCTGCGGTCATGGCGGCGATTTCGCTCCAAGCGTTCACCCTCCACCAGTACCACCGCAGGATGTAGACCAGCCCGGACCCCGAACCAATGGCGGTGTAGAGGAAGAAGACCGACTTCATGCTGCTGGCGATGAGGAGAAAGGCATAAGCACCTAACATCTGGAAGAGGGTGATGAGCCTCGAGATTAGGATGTAGTGCCTCTCACTCCGGTCCCGGACCAGGAAAGGGCGGTAGAAGTCGTTGACGAAATAGGCCGCTCCTAAGTTGAGCCGGGTGTCAATGGTGGACATAAAGGCGGCAAAGAAAGCGGCCAGCACCAGGCCTTTGAGTCCGAAGGGCAGGAAGTCTATGGCCATCACGTAGGCCCTTTCCCCGTCGCCTGCCTCGGGGAACAGCACCAGAGCGGCCAGGCCGGCGATAATCCATGGCCAGGGCCGAACCGCATAGTGCGCCAGGTTAAACCACAGGGTTCCCAGCAAGGCGTCCCTTTCGCTGCGGGCCGAGAGCATCCGCTGGGCTACGTGACTGGCTCCCCCCGGCTCTGCTCCCCCATAGACCTGTGACCACCACCTCATGGTCAGGAAAAGGCCCAAGGCCAGAACCGTGAGGCCGGCAGCCTCCGAGGTCGGCAGGAGGTTCAGGTGTCCAGGAGACAGCCCCTTGATATGAGCCACCAGCCCGGATAGCCCTCCCACCTTCGGCTGGGCACAGGCGTAAGCGGCTATCAGGAGGGAACCCAACATGGCAATGGTAAACTGCACAAAATCGGTGATGACGATGCCCGCCAGGCCGGACAGGGCCGAATAGAAGAGAGCCACCAGCCCGCAGATTAAGGCAATGCCCCACCGGTAGAGTTGGAAGTTCTCCGCTTCTGGAGGGACTCCCAGGAGGGTGGTCCCGATTTTGGCAATCACCACCAGGCCACTGCCCAAGACCAGGCCGTTCATGATGAAGCCCATGTAGAGGGCGCGGAACCCTCGAAGGATTTTCGCCTCCCGTCCTGAATAGCGCAGGGCCACGTACTCGGCATCAGTCCGTACGCCCGTGCGGCGCCACAGCCGGGCGAACAGGAAGGTCGTCAGCATCGCCCCGGGCAGGAAACTCCACCACTCCCAGTTGCGGGCGATGCCCGATTCATAGGCCCAGTTGGCCACCAGCAGGGGCGTCCCTGCCGAAAAAGTGGTCGCCACCATCGAGGTTCCCAGCAGCCACCAGGGAAGGTCTCGGCCCGAGAGGAAGTAGGCATCCATATCTCGCTCGCCCTTCTTCTTGAAGGCAAAGCCAATCCAGATGGCGAAAGCAAAGTAGAGGGCGACCAGCAGGTAATCGAGGGAGGTCAGTTCCAGGTTTCTCATGACGACGAAAATCCCTCCGACAAGCAGTTGACGTTCGGGCAAGGGCCGCCTACCGCGTCGTCTCCACCACTACCGAGGCAAACCCCAAAGCCAACCGGGGATTGGCGGCTGGCTCTCTCAGCCAGACCTCAAGGCGGTTCTTAGGCTGCAGGGCAGCCGGTTCCAAAGGGAGGTCTTGGATAGCGGTCGCCTTGAGCGGCAGGTCGTTCCCGTTGAAACGGGCTCCCAGCGATTCCGTTCCCTCTGGCCCCAGCAGGCCGACGCGCAAATACACCTTCGCCCTCTCGACCTTCGGAACCGAAATCTCCACCGCTATCGGCTTTTCGCCCTGGAGGAACTGCAGCGTCCGGTCGCCGAAGTACTCCCGGATTAGGCGAACGCGAGGCGGGGTGGGGAAGTTGTCCAGTCGGAAGTTCAGGGAGACAGTTGCATAAGCGGGCAGGGAAACGAGGCCCTCGGCTCGGTTGCGTTGCCGCTCAAAGGCCGCCCGCACTTGTATGCGCTGGCATCCGCCCTTAGGGCCTTCTCCGATGGCACGCACCCGCGGGCCGGTCCAATAGCCACAGGGCAGGGAGACCTTTAGGTGTACATCCCTGGGAGAGTCGCAGTCGTTGAAAAGCACGATGCTCACCCGGTCCTCCTCTAAAGTGGCATACGCCAGAAGGTCTGAATCTGCGGAATCGGCGACAATTCGCCGTCCGCGCAAATCGCGCAGAATCCACAGCAGCCAATAGGTAGGATTCGGCTGCTCCGCACTGCCGGGGAGGAGGGTATGATGCTTGGCGTGTAGGTCGTGATACAGATTGCCCTCTACCTTATCGGCTTGGGGAAGCATTCCCCGCAGGAGCAGTCGCTCGTAGGGAAGGATGCGCTTGCGCCAAATGGCCCTGGGGTCGTCCAATTCCTCCGGCCTGAGGTGCATGTTGCTCTCCGTAATCCAGATGGGCAGCCGGCGGCCCTGAGTGAGTAAGGCCTGGTTGAAGAGCATCTCGGTCTGGACGGCGAAGTCGCCGGGCGAGACGTTGTAAGCGTGGAAATCAAAGAAATCCACGGTGTCCTTCGTATCGCGGAGCCAGGGAAGGGTCCACTCCTCCCAGGTGTACCAGGGTCGCTTCCCCCTCTGAGCGGGCGGCCAGGCCGGCGGCCAGCACAGTACCGGCCCACCCACTCGAAGGTCGGGAAACTGTTTAATCGCCCGGGCCACTTTGTTGGCCATCTGAATGTGCAGAGCCGCGGCCCCTTTGGCCCGCGCCCGGGGGTCTCGGAACCAAGTGGCATTGGGCTCGTTCCAGATTTGCACCAGGCGAAAATCCGGGTCGAACTTCTTCCACAGTCCTATGTAGGCTGCACAATACCTTGCCCAACGGTCGAAGTCCGAGGGGTGGCGCGTACCTTCTTGGGTCAAGTAGGGTGGGGGTGCACCTAAGGAGCACATCGGCTCCGCGCCCAGTTGCCGAACTACCGGGAGGAACCGGCCGGTCGGGTAGCGCGCGCCGAAAAGGAGAACTTGGGAGAAGACCCTCGCGGCCTGAGATGTTTCGTACCAGGTCGGGTCATATTCAGGCGGGGCACACCAGGCCAGGTTGCCGGCCAATCGGATGCACCCCGGCCGCAGCGCTGCCACCCGCGCTCGGTAGTCCCGGTCGGCAATGACCGAGGGGAAACCCTCAAAGGCCGTGAGTCCGAACAGTTTCGCCGAAATTTCCGGCTGCTCGCCCAGGAGCAGGGCCGTATAGGCATCCACCCTAACCTCCACCCCCGCGCGCCCGGCAGGCACTATTAG
>DTZQ01000458.1 GCA_012961305.1 Armatimonadota bacterium
CCGGTTCCCAACCTCGTTCAGGTTTAGGTTCGAGAATTACTTAGAGAGGTCACCTTCTCCGGTTGACCCTTTTTTCAGGGTGTGGTATAATCGGGGTGGCAAGGCAACCAACCGGGCAGCGGTTAAGGGAGTGAGGGAATCAAAAGGGGCCTGACAATGGATGCTTCAAAATGGACGCAGGGGCTGCTCTACGGGGTGGTAACGGTGGGGGCATTGGCCGTGTTCTACGCTCTGTTGTTGACCTACGTCGTGATGGCCGCAGAGCCGCTCTCTTCGGCGGCCGCAGAGCGGCGGACTCGGCTGCGGGAGTTGCGTCGGCCGCTGCGGCGCTGGTCCGGGTTCCTGCTAGGCCTGGGACTGCTGCTGGGCTTCGGCGTGTTTCTTGTCTCGCTGCTGAAAGTCCCTCCCTTTGCGGCCGGCGGGGCACTTGGCTTCGGGTTCCTGCTGGGCCTGGCGGTGACGTTGTTGGCGGCGCTTTTCTTGGAAGGAAGCCAGGTCGTGGGGGCTGTGTTGCTTAGCGAAGACCCCGACCGGCCGCGCGGCCTGTTGCGGCTCCAGCCAGGTGCGGTGGTGACTGCCTTGTTAGGGTGGGGCATGGTGGCGGTAGTGCTGACCGGCTGGCTGCTCAAGAGCGACCCCCTGACGGCCTATCTGGGTCTGTGCTGCGGCGCCTGGTTCGTGACCTGGGCTGTCGGCAGCCCGCTAACCTTGCTGCGCCCTCAGAAAGAGGGTAGTTCCCTGACCAGGCTGCAGGCGGCGACGCTTCACTCGGCCCTGCTCCTGGTGTTCGCCAGCAGCCTATCCTTCTTGGCCTTGGGGGTGAGCCTGGGCATGTTTCACCCGGCGGATACGGCGGCCGATTTGCGGCTGTTTCCCCTGGGGGCCGGAGCCGGCCTGGTTCTCGCCCTCGCCGTCGCCGGGCTGCTGACCCCACCATCTCCCCCCGGGCAAGCGGAGAGGGTGGGGAAGGGAAGGGCCAGCCGGGCCCTATCAGTGGCTCTGCTTTTCGGCGGGACGGGCATCGTGGCCTGGTTGGCCTGGCGGCGATTGGTGGAGGAACCGGCCTTTCCCTATCCGCTTCTGTGTGGACTCCTGAGCGGCGCATTCCTGTTAGGTCTGGCTGTCCTTCTCCAGCGCGAGACGGCCCGCCGGGAGCCGGCCGGGGACACCTTCCTGCCAGCCGCGCTGCAAGAGGGGTTCGTGCTCGCCTTCCTGCTCCTGAGCACCGTGGTTGTCGCCTTCCTGAGCCAGCGCGGTTTTGGCGTGGCCCTGGCTGGGTTGGGCCTGCTAACTGGGGTCTGGTGGTGGGTGGCGCAGACGACCATGGGGCTCAAGCAAGGCTGGGCTCGGGCCCTGCGCGGCGCTGCTGACCAGAGTACGGCCCCGGCCGAGGTGAGCCCCGGGGTCAACCTGGGCCTGCGTTTCCTCAATGCGGCCCTCGTCTTTTTGGTTCTGATGGTAGTTTTCCGCCTGTTCTACGAACGCACTCCGCTGGGTCGGGGCCGTGCGGACCTGTATTACCACTACACCTTCATCGGCCTCCTGCTGGGCCTGGTCCTTCCCTTCGCCCTGAGCGCGCTCTACGCCGAGGCCCGCGCCCGCTTGCGTCCCTGGCGCGAGGCTGAGGCTGGGTCGGGGGGTGAACTGCCCATCCCGGTGGGCACGTGGCTGGACTGGCTGCTGACGGGCGGCCTGGTGATGGCGGCCGGGCCGGCCCTGGTAGTGTTCCTATGGGGCCCCCGGGGGGCGGCCGGGTTCTCAGCGGGCCTGGTGGTGGAGGCCCTGCTTTTCTGCCTCTTAGCTCCGGTCCTGCTCCCTCGCCGATTCACGCCCGACCTTTCTGCCCTATTAGACGCGGCCCTATTCACCCTGCCCCTGTTGGGCCTGGCAACGGTGCAAGTGACCCGGCTGTTGGAGCCGCTCTCGCAGGCGAAGCGGGAGGTCAAACTGCTGGTGATGCTTGCTGCGTTGGGGGTGGCAGTGGTATGGGGCGCAGTGCGGTGGACGCTAACGCGACGGGGGGCAAAGGAGTAAAAAGATGAAAACTCAACTTACCCGCGGAGCTATCTCTCCCTCCTGGCTCCTGTTGTGCCTCTGCTTCCTGTGGGGCCTGGGAATGTTGGCCTGGGTGCTGCTGCAGGAGCCGCCACAGGCAGCCTTGAAAGGCACGGTCACGGTGTGCGAAACTGGCCAGCCTCTGCCGGAGGCGAAGGTGCTGCTGCGCGGCTGCGAGGGGCCAGCGCAGGGACAGGTGTGGCGGGCCCGGACCGACGAGCAGGGGAAGTTTGAGTTTGCTCACCTGCCCATCGGAGGTTACGAAATCGAGGCGACTTCCAAATCCGGCATCCACTACCTGCCGGCGACAGGCATCGAACTGCGCGAGGGCGAACGTAAAAACCTGCTCCTGGAACTCTCGCCCCAGCGGACTTTCCTCCGCCTGCTGGCCCCACAGCACGCCTTCACCACCCGCGAACCGGTGCGGGTCGGCGTGCATGGTTTCGTGGAGGCGGACACGCTGTTCGTGGACTTGAGGCGCTACGACCTGTGGCGCCTGCTGAGCGAGGAGCCAGAGAGGCGAGCCCGCTACGAGCACTGGGGATGGCAGGGCTCGACCAACGCACCGCGCCGCTATCTGGAACGCCTGCCCCGGCAGAAGGTGCCCATTACGGAGCGCGACGAAGAAGGCGTGTTCACCCAGTACGTAGACCTGCCGCTGTACGAACCGGGTGCCTACCTGGCCGAGTTCACCCTCGGACGGCATACCCAGCGGCTGGGCCTGCTCATTAGCAACCTGGCCCTGGTCGTCAAAGAGGACGGGCGGCAAATGCTCATCTATGCCGCTGACCTGGACACCGGCGAGCCGCTACCTCGCACCGAGATTACCGTCTATCCCCCGCTGGGGAAAGAGCCCCTCGCCCGGGGTCGCACTGACGAGCAGGGCCTGTTCCAGGCCGCGATTCCAGCGAACTGGGGAGGCCGTTACTTGGTGTTGGGGCGGCAGGGGCCCCATTTCAACTTGGTGAACCTTTACCTCTCGCCGCAGGCAGAGGAACGCTATCGGGTGCACCTCTACACCGACCGCCCGATTTATCGCCCCGGCCACCATGTCCGCTTCAAGGGAATCCTGCGCCAAATCACGCCGGACGGCTATCGGGTGCCGCCCCCGCAGGTACTCACGGTGGAGGTGCGCGACGCACGGGGCCATTTAATCTGGCGCGAGCCTAAGCGCAGCAATGACTTCGGTTCCTTTTGGGGCGAGTTCGACGTGCCGGAGGAGGCCGCCACCGGGCTGTTCGATTTGGCAGCCCTAATCGGCGGAGAGGAGCACCACAGCCGATTCGCCGTGGCTTCCTACCGCAAGCCGGAGTGCGAACTCAAGTTATCTTCCGACAAGCCCTACTACCTCCCCGGCGAGCGGGTGCAAATCACCCTGGAGGCCCGCTACTACTTCGGCACGCCCGTCGCCCGGGCAAAGGTCTCGTACTCTGTCTATCGGCACCCCACGACCTATCGGCCCTCGTCGCCGGAGGGCCAGTCCTGGGAGGAGGAAATTTACAAGGATTGGGCCGGCTACGGCGAATGGGTGCTCTCGGGGGAGGCGGAGACCAATGCCGAGGGGCGCGTCAGGTTCACCCTTGACCCAGCGCGGATTGACAAAAAGCAGCGGAAGAAAACTAAACGGAAGCCGAAGCCAGCGGACGAGTGGGAACTGGCGACGGGGGAATGGCAGTATGACCTGAAACTGGAACTCGTGGATGCCAGCGGCAAGTACGTCTATGCGGACACCTCCTTCGTGGTTGTCCCGGCGGAGTTCTATCTGGACGCTTGGCCCGACTCCTACTACGCCGCGCCGGGCCAGGAAGTCACCGTGCGCTTGGTGGTGAAAAACTATGAGGGCCAACCCCAGGCCCGGACGCGGCTGCGCTTGGCGGTCGGACAGGCTCATTGGCGCGAGGACGAGTCCGGCCACTGGTGGCGGAGCGTGGAATCCGTGCGGGAGGTGACCGTGCGCACCGACGACCAGGGCCGGGCGAGTTTCTCCTTCTGGCCGGAAGAGGAGGGCGAGTGGGTCATCCGGGCCCAGGCGACGGACCGCCGGGGGAACCGCGTGGGAATGGTTACCTCGCTGTATGTCTGGTCGGGTGGCCAGCGAGTGCCGAACTATCGCTATGGGAAATTGGAATTGAACCTGGACAAGCCGCGCTATCGCTTAGGCGAGACTGCCCGGGCGGTGTTCAACGTGGAGCAACCCAGCGGCTATGTCCTGGTCACGGTGGAGGGCGCACGGCTCTACGAACACCGCTTGTTGCCGCTGCGGGCTAACTCCCAGACGGCTGACTTTCCGGTCCGGCCCGCCTACCTGCCCAACGTCTTCATCGGCGCGGCGCGGGTTCACCGGAAGAGGTTGGAACAGCGCACGGCCACGCTCCGCCTGACCACCGAACAGCGGGTGCTCCAGGTCTCCGTCACGCCGGACCGGCCCATCGCCAGCCCCGGCGAAGCGGTCACCTTCAGTTTGCAAGTGAGGGACGCTGAGGGGAAGCCGGCCCTGGCCGAGGTCTCGCTGGCCGTGGTGGACGAGTCCCTCTATGCCCTGCGGGCGGACCATCCGGAGGCGATTATCAAGGCCTTTTACGCCCAGCGGTACAACCGGGTGCACACCTACTTCTCCTCGCCGGAGTATTACCTCCAAGCGGGCAAGGACACCAGCAGCCCGGTGCGCAGGGAGTTCCCGGACACGGCCTTCTGGAAGCCGGACCTGCGAACCGACCAGAACGGGCAGGCCACGGTCAGGGTGACGCTTCCTGACACGCTCACCACCTGGCGGGCGATGGCCATCGCGCACACGCGGGACACGGCCGTCGGCTACGGCATGGCGAAGGTCGTCAGCCGGCTGGATTTCCTGGTGCGCCTGGAAACGCCGCGCTTTTTCACCCAGGGAGACGAGGCGGTCATCGCGGCTATCGTCCACAACGATACGGACCGCCCGGAGGCCGTCACGGTCACGCTGGACGCGCCGGGGCTGGAAACGGCTGAGCCGCGGACCCGGGAGGGTCGAGTTGCCCCGCACCGTTCCCAGCGCTTTGCCTGGCGGGGCCGCATCGAACCGCCGGAGGAAATAACTTTCACCGTCTCCGCGCAGGCCGGCAGCGGCTGGCGCGACGCTGTACAGCGGACCGTACCCATCGTGCCCTACGCCGTGGTTCAACACACCAGCGCCAGCGGGGAACTCCGACCGGGCGAGGTGGTGGAGACAGTGACCATGACCCCGGATACGATGTCGGAGGTAAGCCAGGTGGAAGTCACGCTGTCGCCGTCCATCGCCGGAACCGTGCTGCAATCGCTGGACTATTTGGTTCGCTATCCCTACGGCTGCGTGGAACAGACGATGAGTTCCTTCTTGCCGGACGTGATGGTCGCCCAGGTCTGGAAGAAACTGGGGTGGCCGCGCTCGCGGCACTTGCGGCAGCAACTGCCGGATATGGTGGCCCACGGCTTGCTCCGGCTCTACAACTACCAGCACTACGACGGCGGCTGGGGCTGGTGGAGTTACGATGCTTCAAGCCCCTGGATGACGGCCTACGTGATGTACGGCCTGCAGGAATGTCGCCGGGCCGGGTTTGAGGTCGATTCCGACGTGTTCCATCGCGGCCTGAAGCGGCTGCGGGAATGGGTCAAGAATCTCCCTCCCTACCGTCCACCCAACCGCGACCAGTGTTTCGCCTTGTACCTCCTGGCGCGGCAGAAGCAGGAGGTAGAGGACATCTTGTTCCCACCCGCGCCCAAGCCCAAGCGGCCCGGGGCTCGGCCCATCCCTGCGCCGCCCTCGGTCCCCGCCCGGCTGCTGCGGTCCTGGGGCAACATCGAACCTCTGGCCCTGACCGTGCTCGCGCTGCACGAAATTGGCCGACCGGAGGAGGCTCGACCGCTGGTCCGGCGGATTCTCGCCCAGGCCTCAGGGGACCGGCGCTCCTGCCACTGGTTTTCCGTGGAGACAACTGCTTGGGCGTTGCGAGCGCTGCTGCGGCAGGAACCCGAAAACGAGGTCCTGCCCAAGGTCGTCCACTGGCTGCGCTTGCAGTGGAATGGTCAGGCCTGGATTTCCACCCGGGCCACCTCGTTGACCATCGCCGCCCTGCTGGAGTACCTCCAGGCACGCCGCTGGACTCCGCCCCAGGGGCTCGTGCGCCTGATGCTGAACGGGGAAACGCTGGAGGAGGTGGAACTCAGGCCGGAAAGCGTGTACCAGCCGGACGTGCGCTGGGAGATTCCAGCGGGTCGGCTGCGCCGGGGGGAGAACGAAATCCGTCTGACCTGCGAGGGCCGGGGGCAGTTGTACTACACTGTGGCCTTCCACCGCTACCTGAAGGCCGACGAAATGCCCCAGCGCCTGAGCGCCACCGGGCTGCGAGTGGAGCGGCGCTACGACCTGGTGGAGGTAGGCCGGGACGGGAAACAGAGGTTTCGTCCCCTGCCAAGCGATAAGCCCTGCCGTCGGGGGAGCGTGATTCGCGGCCAAATCACACTGCACGTTGACCGACCGCGCCAGCACGTGGTGGTGGAAGAGCCGCTGCCCGCCGGGTGCGAGGTCCTGGAGCAGGGCGACCTGGAGAGGTACGAATGGCAGGAGAGAGGGTACTGGTGGACCTCACGCGACCTGCGGGACGATAAAATTGTCTTCTTTATCACCGACCTGCCGCCGGGCCAGCACCAACTCTTTTACACCCTGCGGGCCGAACAGCCCGGCACCTATCGCGTGCTGCCGACGTATGTGGAAGGGATGTACGAACCGGAATTGCACACCAGCGGCAGCGGGGCAGTGGTGGAGATTCGGAAATGATGGAAATGCCCAGCCAAACTGGGTCTCGTTCCCGCCTCTGGCTTCTTTCCGCTCTGTTCTGGGCGGTGGTTGCTTTGGGCTTCGTTGGCTGGTTGGCTCGGCCGCCGGAGGAGCGGGAACTGGCGAACTTTGCCACCAGCCTGAGGGGACGCACGCCGGGCCAGCGTCACAACGCACGCTTGGCTGCGCGGGCGTTGGATGGCATTATCATCCCGCCCGGCGGCGAGTTCTCGTTCAACCAGGCGGTGGGCCCCTGGACTCGCGACCGGGGTTACAAACGGGCCCCCGTCAGTTTCGGCGGCGAAATGGTCATCACCTGGGGCGGCGGCGTCTGCCAGGTCTCCTCTACGCTCTACAATGCGGCCCTGCTGGCCGGGATGAAAATTCTGGAGCGCGACCACCACACCTGGGCTCCCCTCTACGTCCCCCCCGGCCGAGATGCGGCCGTGGCCAGGAGAATCGCCGACCTGCGCTTTGCCAATCCCTACTCTGAACCCGTGCGCTTAGAGGTCGAAGTTCGGGGCGAAACTCTAATCTGCCGCCTCTACTCCCGAGCTCAACCGACGGTCGAATTTCGCCTGGTCACCGAAATCAAAGAGGTCTTCCCTTCCTCGCCGCTGGTGCGCTACGACCAGGACCTCCCTGCTGGTCGCCGCGTTCGCTACGCGGCTGGTCGGCTCGGCTGCACCGTGCGCACCTACCGCCTCATCCTCCACAACGGCCGGGTGGTAGGCCAGGAACTCCTCTCTGACGACGAATACAAATCCCTGAGCCCACAGGTGCGGGTGGGGACGGGGATTGGGGGGGACTAATGCCGGCTCAAGGCCTACGCCGTTGGGTCAGACTGTGCGATAATCAATCAGTACATCTAATCCCTGTTGCAACAGCCGGCGATGGATGCGCACGTCCCGCTCGGCGAGGTCTGGTGGCTTTACCTTCAAAGTAACATCCACATCCGGGTCTTCGTCCTCAAAGGGCTATTGCTCCAATCCTTCACCGCATAAACTTGCAAGGCACCACAACCTCGCTGGCGGTTATCTACCATCCACCATCTGCCCCCGTCCCCTCGCTTACGGGGGACAGCCCCGTACACGAGGGCGGGGGTAGAAGGCTATGGATGCCATCTTTCCGGGCAGTGCCGCGACTAACTGCGTAACTCCTGAAAATAAGGCCACAAATGTCAAAGGATTTTCCCCTACTTGCTGCTCCTAAACGGCCAAGCCTCGGCAGATGAATTATTCAGCCACGAATTAACGGCTAATAGACCCATTGAGTCATTCCCAACAAATTTGCCACCCCGGGCTCTCGTCGGCGCGGAATCGAGCCACGCTACGATGCGGCAGGCAGGCGGCGGAAGGCGATGAGGCCCTCGGAGGGAGTGGTGTTGATGACCCACTCCACTCCTTTCTCCTTTGCCAACTCCCTCGCCTCTATGCTCGTCCAATCCTCTCCCACCACCACAGGAAAAGCATTCACTCCCGCGGATCGCAGCGTTCGAGCACGCTTGAAGGCCC
>DTZQ01000459.1 GCA_012961305.1 Armatimonadota bacterium
AGATTTGGCGGGAAATGCACCAGTCGCGGATGTTTTCCAGCCAGTTCAGGGAGTAGGCCCGGAAGCGGTCGGGAAAGTATTTTACCTCGCGGCCAGCGATAACCGGAATGGCCTGTTGGGCCAAATCCCTCATGCGCACGAACCACTGCTCCTTCACCAGCGGCTCAATTATGGTGCCACACTTGTCATGATGGGGTACAATGTGGCGGTAATCCTCTACTTTGACCAGGAACCCTTGCTCCTGCAAAGCCTCCAGGACCGCCTGGCGGCACTCGAAGCGGTCTAAGCCCGCGAACCTCCCTGCCGCTTCGGTCATGCGGGCATCCTCACCGATGACCATTATTTCGGGAAGGCCATGGCGCTGGCCCACTTCCCAGTCGTTGGGGTCATGGGCCGGGGTGACTTTTACCGCCCCGCTGCCCATCTCCGGGTCGGCATATTCGTCGGCCACGATGGGGATAGGCCGCTCCATCAGGGGCAGCAGCACCTCTTTGCCCACCGCATCCCGCCAGCGCTCATCCCGGGGATGCACGGCCACCCCCGTGTCGCCCAGCATCGTCTCTGGGCGCGTGGTTGCCACTACCACGTCCGGCCCCTCCTTTAGCCCCGGATAGCGGATGTGCCACAGGTGGCCATTTACCTCCTGCTCCTCCACCTCCAAATCGGAAATAACCGTACGGCAGTAGGGACACCAGTTGACCATCCGTTCCCCTCGGTAAATCCAACCCTTCTGATAGAAACGCACGAAGGCCTCCAGCACCGCACGGGCGTAGCCTTCGTCGAGGGTGAACCGCTCCCGCCGCCAGTCGTAGGAGCAGCCCAAGGCCCGAAATTGCCGCAGGATGGTTCCCCCGTATTTTTCTTTCCACTCCCACACCCGGGCGACTAATTGCTCCCGACCCAGGTCGTAGCGGGTCAACCCTTCCCGGCGCAGTTCCTCCTCCACTTTCATCTGGGTGGGAATGCCTGCATGGTCGGTCCCCGGCAGGCACAAGGTATTGTAACCTTGCATGCGCCGCCAGCGCACCAGCGTATCGTGAATGGTGTGCTGCAGCGCATGTCCCATGTGCAGTTCCCCAGTTACGTTGGGAGGGGGAATGGTAATGCAAAACCGCTTGCGACCGGGCTCTACCTCCGCGTGGAAGTACCCTTTAAGTTCCCAGAACTCATACCACTTGGCCTCTACCGCTTTGGGGTCGTACCGTTTTGCCAGTTCCTTTTTCGCCATGGTGCCCAATCTCCTAACGCGAAAAAACCCCTCGCGGACGGGGCGAGAGGTCGTTACCATCCCCCTGTCCAAACCGCTACGGTATCAAGTATACCACAAGGGCTGAAATCCGTCAAGTTTAACGGCTCCGAAGTGCCTAACCCCAAAATGTTCAGGGTGTAAACCTTGCTTTTGACGATAAGGTGTGGTATAATCGGTTGCGGGATGCAGGATGTTAATGTTGTGGGAGTGGGGGTAACGACCCGTCCTCCCTCCAAGGTCGGGAATATGTTGGAGCAAACTTTTGACCGGGCCGGGTTGAGAGAGGTTTACGAAAAGGTGCTGGCTGGGGAGCGGCTTTCCTTTGCCGACGGGATGCGCCTCTATGAAACCCCCGACTTGAACGCGGTGGGCTATTTGGCCAACCTCGTTCGAGAGCGATGGCACGGTAACCAGGCTTACTACGTGCGCAACCAGCATATCAACTACACCAACATCTGTACCAAAGCCTGTCGGTTCTGTTCTTTCTATGTCCGTCCCCAGGATCCGCGGGCTTATTGCCTGACCCCGGAGCAGGTGCAGGAAAAAATACGCCGTTTTCTGTCCCTGCCCCTCGCGGAAGTGCACATCGTCGGCGGGGTGAATCCGAAACTGCCCTATGAATATTACCTTGACTTGGTACGGGCGGTAAAGGAGGTACGTCCGGGGGTGCAGGTGAAAGCCTACACCATGATTGAAATTGAACAAATAGCGCGGGTGGGCAGGAAAACGGTGCGGGAAACCCTGTTGGATTTGAAAGCGGCTGGTGTAGAGGTGCTGCCCGGCGGTGGGGCGGAGGTTTTCGCAGAACGGGTGCACGCGGAACTGTTCCCGGCGAAGGCCGGCTTCACCCGCTGGCTCGAAATCGCCCGTGTGGCCCATGAGGTAGGTCTGTTCACCAACGCCACTTTGCTCTACGGGCACGTGGAACAACCGGCAGAGAAGGTACAACATTTCCTTCGCCTGCGGGAGGTGCAGGATGAAACGGGCGGATTTTTGGCCTTCCTCCCCCTCTCCTGGCACCCGGAGAACACGGCCCTATCTCACCTGCCGGGGCCTACGGGAGTGCAGGATTTGCGGGAAATTGCCGTGGCCCGCCTAATGTTGGACAACTTCCCGCACATCAAATCGTTTTGGGTGATGAACACGCCCTCCCTGACCCAGGTGGCTCTGTGGTACGGGGTGGACGATGTGGACGGCAGCGTGTTGGAGTACGAAATCACCCGCGACCCGGAGACGGACACCCAACAAGTGCTCACCCAAAGACAGTTGGTAGCCCTGATTAGAGAGGCCGGGCGGGAGCCCGTGGAGCGGGATGCGGTGTACAATATATATGAGTAATCTTTGCGATATCGAGCGAAAAGTACTGGCAGGCGAGCGGTTGACCTTCGCGGATGGAGTACAGTTGTTCCACCATCCCAACCTGCCGGAACTGGGGGCTCTGGCGGACTACGTGCGACGGCGAAAACATCCGGCTCCCATCGTTACTTACAACTTTGGGCGGAACGTGAACTACACCAACGTCTGTTGGGTGCGGTGTGCGTTCTGTGCTTTCTACCGCCCGCCGGGAAGCGGGGAAGGTTACGTTCTTTCCTGGGAGGAGATTTTCCGCAAAGTGCAGGAATTGGTGGAGGTGGGCGGGGACCAGCCGGGCTCCTGCGAACTTCTCCTGCAAGGGGGTTTGAACCCGCAATTGAAAATTGAGTACTTCGAGGAGTTGTTCGCCGCCCTCAAAGCCCGTTTTCCTCAGGTACACCTGCACGCCCTTTCGGCCACCGAAATCTTTTACCTGGCTCGCCTTTCCCGCCTCCCCTTAGAGGAAACCATCCGCCGTCTACATGCGGCGGGGCTGGATTCCATCCCCGGGGGAGGGGCGGAAATCCTGGTGGAGGAGGTGCGACGGCAAATCTCTCCCCGCAAGGAGACCCCAGAACAGTGGCTGGAAGTGCACCGCATCGCCCACCAGTTGGGATTGAACACCACGGCGACGATGATGTACGGCTCAGTCGAAACTCTGGAACATCGGATAGAACACCTCTTGCGCCTACGGGCCCTGCAGGACGAGTCGCTGGCTGCGGGACGAGGCCAGTTCACCGCCTTCATTCCTTGGAGTTTCCAGCCGCGGGGCACTGCCTTGGCCACCCGCCGCCCCCTCAAAAAAACCAGGGGAGTTGACTACCTGCGCACGGTGGCCGTGGCGCGCCTGCTGCTGGACAACATCGAAAATTTGCAGGCCTCCTATGTAACCCAAGGGCCCAAAATCGCCCAGATAGGTTTGAAGTTCGGCCTGAACGACTTCGGGAGTACCATGATGGAGGAAAATGTGGTCCGGGCCGCTGGAACGAATTTTCTTTTACCAGTAGAAGAACTAAAGCGCCTCATTCGCGAAGCCGGCTACGAACCCCGGCGGCGGAATACCCGATACGAACTTTTGGAGTAAGCAGGGACGAGGGATGAACGGTAAGCAGTGGGTGGGAATAGTTTGGCTGCTGCTGGCAGCGCTGGCGGGCACAGGGTCAACGGTAGGGAGCGAGGCCGCGCCCCCCGTGCGAGTGGTACTGTTCTACCTCTCCACCTGTTCGGAATGCATTGATTTGCGGCGGAAGTTTGTGCCGGAAATGCATTGGTAGTGCTGGCAGGGTTGTTGTTCCCGCCCGTACGGGAAGTGGTCGGACGGCTGTGGCCGAGTTAAAAGAAAAACCTTAAAAATATTGACGCAATGGAGAAGTTGTGGTATAATGGCAAGTGTTTGAGTAAAATTGCGGTCGGCATTCGCGGCACTACGCTGCCCGGCGTGCCGACGGGTGGCCGGCTGAGGGGAAAGGGAGAGCGATGCCGCGAGCGAACGAGGCGAAGACGGAAAATTGCCCTTTGGACGAAATAGATAGAAAGTTGCTCACTCACCTCCAAAGCGAGTTTCCGCTGGTCCCAGAGCCTTATGTGGCTTTGGGGAAACGGTTGGGAATCCCCGCGGCGGAGGTGATGTCGCGAATCGGTTGTCTGCGTGCAGGTCGCTATTTGCGCCAGATTAGTGCCCTTTTCGATGCCCGCCGCCTGGGTTACCAAAGCACTCTGGTAGCCATGAAGTTGCCTCCCGACCGGGTTGAGGCGGGGGCCGCCATCATCAATCGCCATCCCGGGGTGAGCCACAACTACCAGCGCACCCACGCCTACAACCTGTGGTTTACCCTGACCGTGCCACCCTTCCAGAACCTAAACGAGGAAGTGGAACACCTGGCTAAGGCGGCTCGTCCGGAGCGTACTCTCCTGCTGCCAGCCGTAAAAGTCTTCAAAATAGGCGTTCATCTGGACCTAACCGGCCGGGGAGAAACCACCCAACGGACCTACAATCCCCCTCCCGGGCCGGCCTTTCCGCTGGTGGACAGCCCTCGCCTCTGTGCAGAGGAAATTAACGCCGTGCGGGCTCTACAGCAGGACTTACCCCTTGTTCCCCGCCCCTTTCACACCCTGGCCCAAACCTACGGCACTACAGAGGCCCGGCTGCTGGCCCAAGCCCGGGAGTTCCTCCGGCGGGGACTCATGCGCCGTTTTGCCGCGGTGCTGAACCACCGGCGGGCCGGGTTTCGGGCCAATGCTTTGGGTGTGTGGCGGGTGCCGGAGGAGCAGGTGGACGAAGTGGGCGCGCAAATGGCCTCCTTCGTCGCGGTGAGCCATTGTTACCAGCGGCCTACCTATCCTGACTGGCCCTATTCGCTGTTCACCATGATTCACGCCCGTCGTTCGGAGGAATGCCACGCCGTGGCGGCGGCCATTTCCCGGTTTACCGGCATTGCCGATTACGAACTGCTGTTCAGTACCAAAGAATACAAAAAAGTACGGGTGCAATATTTCCGGGAGAACGTAGATGCGGACGAATTGGATAAAGAAACGCTTGGGCGATAGCCATCGCACGCAGATGCACTACGCCCGCCAAGGCATAATTACTGAGGAAATGCAATACGTTGCCGAGCGCGAGGACCTCGCGCCGGAGTTCATCCGGCAGGAGGTTGCCCGCGGGCGGATGATTATCCCGGCCAACATTAACCATCCTAACTTAGAACCGATGGCCATTGGCATAGCCGCCCGCTGTAAAGTCAACGTCAACCTGGGCAGTTCCCCGACCACCTCCGATTTGCCAGCGGAAGTGGAGAAGTTGCGCGTCGCCCTGAAGTACGGTGCGGACACGGTAATGGATTTGAGCACCGGCGGCGACCTGGACGCCATCCGCGAGGCTATCATCGCTAACAGTCCGGTGCCGGTAGGGACGGTGCCCCTTTACGAGCTGGCCGCTAAGGTGTCCGACATTGCGGAGTTGACCCCAGAGGATATGCTCAGCGTCATCGAGAAACAGGCCCGGCAGGGGGTAGACTTCATGACCATCCATGCTGGCGTGCTGCGGGAGCACGTTCCTCTAACTACCCAGCGGCTCACCGGCATTGTCAGTCGCGGAGGTTCCCTGTTGGTGGAGTGGATGACGCGCCGGGGGGAACAGAACCCGCTGTACACCCACTTTGACCAGATTTGTGAGATTTTTCAGCAATACGACGTGAGTTTCAGCCTCGGCGATGGGTTGCGGCCGGGCTGTTTGGCAGATGCCAACGATGCGGCCCAGTTTGCGGAGTTGGAGGTCCTGGGGGAATTGACCCAGCGGGCCTGGGAGCATGAGGTACAGGTGATGATTGAGGGCCCGGGACACGTACCCCTGCACCTTATCCAGGAGAACGTGGAACGGGAACAGGAGGTGTGCCACGAGGCCCCCTTTTACACCTTAGGGCCCTTGGTGATTGACGTCGCGCCCGGCTACGACCACATTGCCAGTGCCATTGGGGCGGCTGTGGTGGGCTGGTACGGGGCTTCCCTGTTGTGCTACGTAACCCCCAAGGAGCATTTGGGTCTGCCCAATGCAGAGGACGTAAAGCAGGGCCTCATCGCCTACAAAATCGCCGCCCACGCGGCAGATGTGGCCCGCAACCGGCCCGGCGCCCGCTTGTGGGATGA